>JBGTIL010000517.1:0-7466 GCA_041745695.1 Chitinophagaceae bacterium
GTCAGTGGCTGATCAGCAATGTTCTTCAATGTATCCATTAAAATCCTGGCGGGAATGCACACTTTGCCCGACTCTTTAGCCTCAACCGATAAGCGGATACGCATAACCGTTTCCAGGTCGGTGGCAACTACGGTAAGGGTACCATTCTCCACTTCAAAGAGATAGTCTTCAAGTATCGGCAGTACCGTATTCGTATTGATAACACCGGAAATATGTTGCAGCTGCTTTAGTAACAGAGAGGAAGAAACAATAAACTTCATTTGATTCTTTTTTGTCTTTTAATCGAGGCCGTCGCAGGGCGTACAAAGTTAAAAACTTCCGCTCGAGCAGGTGCTGACTCCTTTAAAAGAGAGGCGAAGAGTTGGCGGCGAAACTAAGCAATTTTACTATTAAAGCTTTGTTGCGGCCCGCCCGATCCAGAAGAAGTATAAACCCATAGCCCTCCGCTGCGAGGGGCAATACCGGGTTCTTTTTTGAAACGGGTTACTGCGGTTGATTTGGAGGCGGTAGATAAACAGAAGCAACGATATTTGCAGGGCCTGCTGTTTTTAAAAGTTAAGGGCCTATGCTTGAAAAGATATTCAACTGGTCGAAGAGGAAGGAAGAACCCGGTGGTACGCCGCCTTTCATAAGGTTTGGGCGCTATTCAGACAACAACAAGCCCCTGGAAAAGGTGGATAAATGGAGTCAGGCAGATGGCTTGTTTAAAGAAAAAAAATACTTTCCCAGCATCGCGGCTTTCTTCGGCTATCTTACGGATGAGGTCGAAGGAAATATCATACACGAACAAAAAGGTCCAGACAGCACCTTCTTCATCTACCAGGGTTCAAAGATCATTCGCGGCTCTTACAATGAAACATCCATGCGGGCAGAGGTAGAACTGGCGAGCATGCCCACACCCAGCGTGCCGGTAATGCGACGTTTGCTTGAAATGAATTTCGCCCTGTATTACACCCGCTACACACTTAAGGGCGACCGGCTCACCATGATGTTCGATACGGACATCGCTACTGCAAGCCCGAGCAAATTATATTACGCATTAAAAGAGCTGGCTACCAAATCTGACAAGCAGGACGATCTGCTGGTAGCCGATTTTACCGCGCTGCTGCCCATCGACACCGACCATGTAATTACTATCCCGCAGAAAGAAAAGGAAATTAAATACAAATACCTGCAGCAGTGGATTAAAGAAACACTTGCGCTGGTAGAAACAGTTGATGCCGATAAATTTTCCGGTGGTGTGGCGTATCTGTTGTTGGCCCTCGCCTACCGGATCGACTTTCTCCTGGTACCTGAAGGCCGCTTGCTGCTCGACATAGAAAAGATAGTGGAGATATACTTCCGCAAAGACGAAAGGGCAGTAACAGAAAAGAATGCAGAAATGACCGAGGCTTTTCTTAAACTACAGGCCCGTAAAGCCGAAGAGATCTATCCACACCTGTTTCGCTCCCGCTACACTTTTTCTATTGTGGCACCACAGAACTTTAAAACAGTATCAGATGCTATTTATAACGCCAACCAGAATATCGTTTGGTATAAGGAAAACAAGCATAACGAAATAGCTGCACGCATTAGTGAATACGGGCTTAGCTATTGCCAGTATTCCTACAGCCTGCCCCGTCCGGTTACCGAGTTGTTTCAATTGTTTATGATGGTAAATCACCCTGCTTATTTTGAGGAGCTTGGTTTTGCAACGCCCTACTATAACAAGGAGAAAAAAGAATATCACCGCGAGAGCATCGTGCAGGTGATCGACGGAATTAATGGAGCCTGGAAAAACAAGTATCCGGGTTTTGAAATGAGGAGCGACAGGTTAGTGTTCGATTCTCTCCTGGATTTCAACCAGTCGTTCACGAATGAAATAGAAAGTTTAAATATGGAAACGCAATAGAAGCAGATGGAAACCCAGCAGATCATAGAACTGTACAGGCCGGCAATCATACAAATTGCCACGCAAACCAGTACCGGTACTGGCTTTTACGTAAAAGAGTTCGACCTGATTGTTACCAACGAACACGTGGTGGCTAAACAAACTGAAGTAACCATTGCCGGTCGTTTCTTCGACCGCCGGCTGGCCCGTGTGTGGTACACAGATAAAAAGCACGACCTGGCTTTTTTGCAGGCGCCGGAAGGTGTGCAGATCCCGGAGGTAAAACTGGGTGCCTCTGAGCAGATGAAAGACGGTGAAGTAGTAGTAGCCATTGGTCATCCATACGGCCTCAACTACACCGCAACGCAAGGTGTGATCTCTAAAGTAGACCGCATCCGCGACGGACTGAAATATATTCAGATAGATGCCGCCATTAACCCCGGCAACAGCGGAGGCCCGCTGGTGAATAAGGCAGGAGAGATCATCGGCGTTAATTCGTTTATTATTCGCGGGGGTGATAACCTGGGTTTTGCCCTGCCTTCTGCTTACTTGCGGGAAGCGCTTCAGATGTACACGCCGCATAAAGGCGAGCCCTCCGCAAGATGCCATAGCTGCAACACACTTGTTACTCCGGCTACAATTGACGCTACAAAATATTGCCCTTTTTGCGGAACGGAAGTGAAGTTGCCGCAGCTACCCGAAAAGGAAACAAAGCCTGTTGGTGTTGCTAAAACAGTAGAAGAAATTTTGAGCGATCTTGGTAAGGATGTAAAGCTCACGCGCGAAAGCCATAACAACTGGACCGTAAAGGAAGGAGCCGCGAAAATAAAGATCAACTATAATGCAGACAATTATTTTGTAGCCGGCGATGCTTACCTGTGTATGCTGCCAACAGACACAGCCCAGATAAAACCACTGTATCAATTCTTACTGGAAGAGAACCATAAAATGGACAGCCTTGTATTAAGCTGCGTGAAACAAAGCATCGTTCTATCCTGTATCATGTACGACCTCGACATGACCAAGGAAGCTGGTGTTGATATGTTCCGCAACCTTTTTCGAAAGGCCGATTACTACGATCAGTTGCTGGAGAAAGAATTCGGATGCCGCGAATTGCTGGAAGAAATTTGAGCAAGAGAATTGCCTGCGCTGATAGCGGTCATGCATAATTAAGATGGCGTACAAGAAATACCTTACCAACGAACAGGCTATTCAAAAGCTGAAGCAGTATTGCGGCTACCAGGAGCGGAGTCACCAGGAAGTGGTACAAAAGCTTTGGGAGCTCGGGGTAAGTAAAAATGAACATGATGCTATTGTTTCTGCCCTGATAGAAGAAGACTATCTTAACGAGGAACGGTTCGCCCGGTTATTTGCCGGAGGCAAGTTCAGGATGCTTGACTGGGGCAGGAAGAAAATTTTTTACGGGCTCAAAGAAAAAGGTGTCAGCGATTACAACATCAAAAATGCACTGAAAAGTATTGATGAAGAAGCTTACCTGAAAACATTGCAACAGGAAGCCCAAAAAAAATACAACCTGCTGAAAAGCGAACAACACCTGGTGCGTAAAAAAAAGACCATAAATTACCTGGCGCAAAAAGGCTTTGAGATCAACCTGATCACAGAGGTACTCAAAGAGATAACAGGACAGAAATAAAACAGGCAGGTAGTGGCAACTGAGTTGTCACAAACTGTCGCCTACAGAGTAAATTAAAATCCATTCTTTTGCAGCATGTCAGCATTATGCATTACTACCGTTCAAACCGCACTTCACTGGGAAGATAAGCCTGCTAACCTGCAGATGCTCGAATCGAAAATAAGGGCGATCTCTGAGCAGACACACGTAATAGTTCTCCCTGAAATGTTCAGTACGGGTTTTAGCATGAAGCCGGAAATGCTGGCAGAAGACATGGATGGGCCAACCGTGCAATGGATGCAGCAATTGGCTGCGGCGAAAAGAGTGATCATCACAGGCAGTATCATTATCAGGGAGGAGGGGCTTTACTATAACCGGATGATGTGGGTACAGCCCGATGGCAGGTTTGTGTATTATGACAAGCGACACCTGTTTGCTTACGGAGGAGAACATAGTCATTATACCAGCGGGCATAAGCGTTGTATCGTTTCGGTAAACGGTTGGAAAATCAACCTCATGGTTTGCTACGATCTGCGCTTCCCTGTATGGGCCAGACAACAGTACACCGATGCGGGATATGAATACGACCTGCTGCTCTGCGTAGCCAACTGGCCAGACCGGCGCAACCATGCATGGAAGATCTTGCTACAGGCGCGCGCGATCGAAAATCAGTGTTATGTAGTAGGTGTAAACCGGGTTGGTAAAGACGGGAACGACCTCTACCACAGTGGCGATAGCATGGTGATAGATGCTTTAGGCACTGTGCTGTATCATAAAGAGCACGATGAAAACGTATTTACAACACAACTGGAGAAGCAGCCCTTGCAGGAATTGAGGGAGAAGCTTCCCTTTTGGAAGGAAAGAGACAACTTCGAGCTTTTTGTCTGACAGGTTTGACACTGCCCGTTGGTACAAGTGCCTTTATTTTTTAACAGCCTGGATCAGTTCTAATGCTTTTGCCGTTTTAAAGTCGAAGTTTTTCCTGATGGCGTCAACGGTGGGAAAGGCCTCAATCTCGGGCTGCACACCAAAACCCTTTACTTCGTTTCTATCAATCACCAATCGATATAGTGGTAACCGCATGCGCACCCTCGTGGCAGGCAGGGTTACACTGGGTATCAGCCAGGCATTGTTGCCATAGGCACCGCCACCGGTTTCTTCGCCCACAATGGTTACATTCTTTTGTTCTTTAACTGATTTGATGAATAAGGTAGAAGCAGAAAATGTATTGCCTCCGGAAAGCACATACACCTGCCCTCCGAAATGATTATGACGTTTCGGTTTGAATCGTTTGCGTTCGTAATAACCAAAATGATAGAAGCCATCGGCTTGCTTCCGGGTCATGAAAACAGCGAACAGCCAGTTCCAAAAACGATTCTGCTGGTATTGGCCATACTGGCTTCCCTTGATACGGGTATAGAGTGAATCGGCTATCTTAAACGGATGGTCGGCGATGTATTTGGTAAGCAAATTAGAGTTAACCACATTGCCACCGCCGTTTGTCCGCAGGTCAATAACCAGGTTTGCTATGCGGCCTCTTTGCAGGGTTTTAAATGACCGTCTGAAAAAAGACCTCAGCTTGCCGCTGCTCTGAAACGTGTTAAGGTCCATAAAAGCTGTAGTGCCGGAAGAGTCAATGCGCAGCTCGCGAGAGTACAGGAGGCCAGCCCTTTTTCTTTCCCGCCGACTGATCTTCTGCGGGCGTGGCAGCCCTGCAATTTGTGCCAATCGACCGGCACTGTCCGCGGGCACTCTAAACTGTCGGAAAAACGCATTCTTTTCTGTTCCTGCACTATCCCTGTAGCGGACATTCCAGCCGAGACGTGTTCCAAAAACCGACTGGTAAACCGCGCCAAAACTACCGCGGTTGCTTAGTGTCTGGTATTTATGAGTGAGGTTATAACCGTCGGTAGAAAGGTAGAGGAAGAGCGAATCAACGATCTGTTGCATGGGTACACCATCGATGGCGGTTACTATATCGCCGCGCCTGACAGAAGAAGGTGCCGTGTGGAAGTTAGCCGTGACCAGTGCGGTGTCGGGCCAAATTTTAAAAGCTAAAGGGAACACCCCTCTGGGTACTGTATCGCGCAGGCGGGCGTACTGTTTGGAGGAGCGAATAGAAGTATGTCCGCACCCGAGTTTTGAAACAACATAATTCAGTACCGTTCTGAAACCGGGTTCCGTGAGGGAATCTTTGAGCCGCTCCCTTCCCAGGCTGAAATAGCGATCCATACTGTCTTTGGGCATGTACCAGTATAACCCGGGGTGTGCCTCTTCTAGAATGTTTTGAAAAAGGTCGTAGTCTTTTTGCAGGGTCTCCGGAGCATACTTTTTCCCACCTGCAAAATTTTTGCTGGTAACGCAGCTGCTTACGGTTAACAGAATGCAAAAGAGAAAGAACAAGGGCTTCATCATAGCGGACAGGACTATTTAAATGCATTCCAGCCCTGGGCTGTGATGGGATGCTTATTGCCTCCCTTTGTGAATATGTGCGCACCGGCCTCCGCATCTGTTATATAACCAACTACGCTTATTTGTTCATTGAGCACTATCTTATCATGATCGTCCTGCTTCATAGTGAACAACAGCTCATAGTCTTCCCCGCCACTGAGTGCACATGCGGTCGGGTCTAGCTTGAATTTATAAGCCGCCAGCTTTGTATCATCGCCGATCGGAATTTTATCTTCATACAGCACGCAGCCAACCCCGCTTTGCTTGCACAGGTGAAGGATCTCTGAGCTCAGTCCATCGCTGATGTCTATCATGGATGTAGGCACAATGTCGCTGTCGCCAAGAAATTGTATGATGTCTTTTCTTGCTTCAGGCTTTAAAATACGGCCTACCACATATTTTTCTCCTTCAAGGTCGGGCTGTACGCCCGGGCTTTCGAAGTAGATCTTTTTTTCTCTTTCCAGGAGTGTTAATCCTATAAAGGCGCCACCGAGGTCCCCGCTCACGCAAAGCAGGTCGCCTTTTTGTGCGGTGTTCCTGCGTACAAACCGGTTGGGTGTTACCTCGCCAATAGCGGTACATGAAATGATGAATCCTTTTTGCGAAGAAGTGGTATCCCCACCTACCAGGTCCACTTCGTATTTTTCGCAGGCCGCATATACGCCTTCATAAAATTCATCCAGGGCTTCGAGGCTGAAGCGATTGCTAAAAGCCAAACCAATTACGATCTGTGTGGGAGATGCGTTCATGGCATAGATGTCGCTTACATTCACCACTACGCTTTTATAACCAAGGTGCCGCAGGGGTGTATAGGCAAGATCAAAGTGAACACCTTCAATCAGCAGGTCGGTAGTGATCACTGTTTGCTTGCCATAGTGATCAATAACGGCCGCATCATCACCCACGCCTACGATGGTAGAAGCCTGCGTAGTTTCGAAGTTCCTGGTCAGGTGATCTATTAAACCAAATTCTCCCAGAGAGGAGATCTCTGTTCTTTCCATTGTGATTTTACATTAGCGATGTACTATCAGGCGGAAGTTTTTCGCACCGCCAAACACTACATCTAATAAAAAATGTTTTAGCCCTTACATCATCCTTTTATCCAATCTACCAGTTCATCATGCAGAACGCCATTGCTTGCAATGATTCCTGGCTGGTAGGGTGAATACGTACCGCCCTGCAAGTCGGTAACCCTGCCTCCTGCCTCTTCAACTATAATAAAACCCGCGGCACTGTCCCACGCTTGCAGCTTGTGTTCATAAAAACCGTCGAAACGCCCTGCGGCTACCCAGCACAAATCAATGGCTGCAGAGCCGAGGCGGCGCACCGGTATACCCTTCCTTATAAAGCGTTCAAATACTTGCAACGGACCATTGGGCAGGTCAAGGTAGGTGTAGGGGAAGCCCGTAACCAGACAGGCATCAATCACATTATCTTTCGTAGAAACCCGGATCTTCCTTTCATTCAATGTTGCCCCTTCACCCCGTTCAGCGAAATACAGTTCATTCATAA
>JBGTIL010000518.1:0-3176 GCA_041745695.1 Chitinophagaceae bacterium
CTGTTCTGGCTGTACCGTGGGAGTAACACTGTTAGGGTTCTCCATAAACGTTTGCGGGCTCCAATTGAAGAGGGTGCTGTCGCCCATCACAGAACCCTGAAGCCGGGTTCGTTCTCCTTTTAGCAGCACTCTGTCCGGACCAGCGCTCACCTGTGGGTTTTCATGAACAACGATGAGCACAGGAGAGGAACCAATCCGACAAGAGGAAGAGCCAGCATTCTCCGCATCTACAACAGTGAGCCGGTAGAGGTAACGGCCGGCAGATGTTGGCTTCCGCTCATAATTCAATGAAGTTTCTCCCGCCACGTCTTTCCACTGCCTGCCCCCATTGGTGCTAACCTGCCATTGATAAAATGGCGCTGTATACCCTGCAGCTACTTCAGAGTTCAACATAAAAGTTGTTTGATCGCCTTCGCAAAGATTGATGGTGCCACCTGTGCCCGCAATACGCGTAGAAACAAGCGGCCCACAGGCCCTAAAGGCAATGTCGTCGAGGGCAATGTCGTTGCCTATGCCCCCGGGAGCATTATTGCGCATCCGTACAACGACGTCGAAGGTTCCGGGAGGCGTTTTAAAAAAAAGTCCGTACTTAGTCCAGCTTGGCGTGGAGGAAGCTGTCACCGGACCGGAACTAAAACGCCCCAAAACAGTTCCGTCGGTTTTTTCAATCGTGAAAGTAATATTGGGATTGATCTGGTTGGAAGCACGCACCATGTTCATGAGCCAGGCTGAAAACTCGTAGCTCGTATTAGCACACATGCCGCGCACGGTATCTACATAAAAGTCGCTGGGTGCAAAGGAAGCATTCACGAGCATGAAATAACCCTGGCCATCACCCGTATGATCTGTGATAATGGTATGCCAGCTATTGAAGCAGTTTCTTGTTTGACTGAGTAAGGTGTAGGAACCGTCGTCAGGGCAATCTGCACCGTTGTAGCGGTAACTGGTTGCTGCGGCAGAAAGTGGCTGGGCAGGGGTCGGGCCTTTACCAAATGTTTGATTTAATACCGGGTCGCCGAGGCTGCCGGTACACAACTGGCCAGAAACCGGTAAGCAAAATACAAGAAGGAAAACAACACAGGTGATTAGCCCCGCTGGTAAAAAAATAAAATTGTCTTTTTCCTTCATATGTAATTCAACAGGGCAAAAGTTCAGAGTTGGCAAGGCACCGTTCTGCGCCTGTTAAGGTAAGAATTATTTGCGGTCATTTAAATCCCGCATCAGGCAGCCGGGTCACTATGTTGTTCCAGTACTTCGTCTTAACACCTAACATCCTTTGCGCAGCATATCGGCATAAGCATTCGGGAGGGGGCTGTTCTCCACCCCTTTGGCGGCTTCTTCCACATTGTAATCGAACCGCATAAATACAACCTGCACGGCTTCCTGGTCAGACAGGTTAACCGACGGATCAATCGTCAGCAGTACGTAGCATCCCTGTGGATTACCGTCTTTGGGTTTACCCACAGAACCAATGTTGATCGCATGGCGATATGGGGTGCCGGGTACAGCTGCAGCCGGAAGCACCCGGTGATAAGGCTTATGGGTATGCCCAAAGCACATGATATCTGCCGCTGCATTTTTCATTATTCTGAGCAGGCTGTTTTCATCCCGGTCCTCAAACAGGTATTCATTTATTTTCCGGGGACTGCCGTGTACCAGGAGTAAATTGATCTTAGTGTCGTTCACCTGGAATTCCACTCTTATTTGTGTTGGTAAGCTTTTCAGATACGCGCGTTCGTCAGGGTTTACCACAGTGTTGGTATAGGAAATTGAGATCCTACCCATATCTCTTTCCTCTTCCGTTTTGTAAGCGCAGCCACATTCGTTACTTGCAGCGCCGATGCCCTGATCATAATTACCCGCGATGGTAGGAATGCCTCTTCTTCTTATTTCGTTGATCACCTCATTGGGCCAAACGTTATAGCCCACCAGATCGCCCAGGCAATAGACTGCATCCGGTTGTTGTTCGGCGATGCTTTTAAAACAAGCTTCCAGTGCCGGAAGATTGGCGTGTATGTCGCTAAAGAGTGCAATTTTCATAAAATCCTGGCAGCGGTCGTTTATAAAGTGCCGTATTCTTAAATTATCGGGGTCGCTGTCCTGCGTTTCCGAACTCGGGACCGATCGAACCAGAAGTCGTTCAACTATCGCGGACCATAGACTTGATTTTTGAACAAGAGATGTGGAATTTGAAATGTCCTGAGTTAGGAAACTCAGGACAGCGGTCGTTTACAAAATGCTGTATTCTTTGAATTATCAGGGTCGCTGTTCTTAAAGCTGTTCAACTATCGCGGAACATAGACTTGCTTTTCGAAACAGCTACCGGCATACCCCCTGTCAAAGCACATTTTTATTTCTTATTGCCAGCGCCTGTTGCATTACGTGCAACAAAACCGCAAAATGATCAGCTTAGTTGCAGCAACCAGGTGCGCAGCAGGCTGCTGTTTCTTCAGCGGGTTTTTGTGCGTAAACAGTAATGCTGAAAATACCTGTGGCGGAGTTTTTGAAAGTAGCAATGTCCTGTGCCGCGAGGTATCTAGCCAGGATATCATCTGGCACAGTGATCAGTTTTTCTTTTTGAATCACTGTATTGATGAACCCAGCGGCGCTGATTAATTCAAGGTACACTTCTTTCTGTACTGCACCTGATACGCACCCGGCATACATTTCTGCAGCTTCACGGATAGCGGGTGGTAAAGCGCCGTCTAATACAATGTCAGAGATACTAAAATGTCCACCCGGCTTCAACGCGCGGTAGATTTCTTTAAAAACGATGTCCTTATTGGGCACCAGATTCAATACGCAGTTGCTAACTACCACATCAGCGATATTATTTGCGACCGGCAGGTCCTCTATATCTCCCTGGCGAAATTCAACATTGGTAAAACCGCGGGCAGCGGCATTTTGCTGTGCCTTGTCGATCATTGCCGGGGTAAAGTCTACACCTATTACTTTACCGGTTTCACCGGTTTCATGTCTTGCAATAAATGCATCGTTTCCTGCCCCACTTCCGAGGTCGATCACCACATCGCCTTGCCGGATAGCAGCAAACTGCGTGGGAAGACCGCAGCCGAGGCCCAGGTCGGCATCAGCTTCGTAACCCGCTAGCTCGCTGTAATCATCAGACATGATGTTGTATACCTCTGTACTGCATCCGCCGGAGCCACAGCAGGAAG
>JBGTIL010000519.1:0-2903 GCA_041745695.1 Chitinophagaceae bacterium
AGCAAATTATTACTACCAGGCATGTAGCCAAAAGTGCTCCGTAAAGATTGCTTGTCAGTCTGGAAGAGATCAAACACCAGAAAGACGTCCTGGTATTAACCCTGGCATCTATGCGAGTGTTGCAGGAGTATCAGGCTGCTAGTGCGTTGTTGTTAGCTTGTTGCGCATCGCATCTATCGTTCCGATTGCAGTTTGCAATCGTTGCTCATACGACCCGTAAATAGGTGCCCACGAACAATTATTGCTTACAAGGGTTTCCCGGTACATGGTGAAAAGCCGTTGCCTGAATTTTATGTCTGGGTATTCGCGTAGTGGATCTGCCACCCATGGGAGGTCTGTACCGCATAGCAGGAACAGGTCGTATGTGCGGTTGACAATTTCTTTTAAGATCCAGGTATGGCAATTATCAAAAACCACCTCGCACCAGATCTTCATTACGTACATCTCCGTGTCTACAAAATACAGCTCCCTGGCTGATTGCTGCAAGTGGTCTTCCTGTGCTGCCTGCTCCTGTGCAATCAGCAACAGATCGTTGTAAGAATAATCAGTTCCTTTTTCCGAAAGATACTGGCGGGCAAACTCGGGGCACCAAACCGTTTGGTAGTGGTTGGCTAATTGGCTGCAGAGGGTGCTTTTGCCTGTACTTTCCGGACCTATGATGGCAATTCTTTTCATTGATGTGTATTACCTGCCCTTTGCCTCCATTCCCGCAGACCAAAGATAGCGAGCAACAGAAGTACGAGGTAGTACAGACTTGTAACAACCAGTCCTTTCACAAAGTACAGGGGAACAGAAGCAAGGTTGGTTGCAATCCACCACCACCAACTTTCCACTTTCTTTTTGGCCATCAGGTACATGCCGGTAAATGCTGTGGCGGAAGCCAGTCCATCGGCCCAGGGAATAGCACCTTCGTAAAAATGTTTTTTCAGGTAGCTTAATAAAAAATAAAGAAGGGCATATAGAATGAAAAAGAAAGCAAGTTGTTGCCGCAATTCTTTGGGTGTGGAAAAACTGATGGGTAGTTGATGCTGATGTACGTCTTTCTTTGACCAGAGGATCCATCCATAAACACTCATGATAGTGTAATAAAAGTTCACGCCTGCTTCTCCAATTAAATGGTATTTGAAACTGAGGTACACATAGATGACAGTATTGACAAGGCCTACCGGGTATACAAGAATATTTTCTTTCTTAGAGAACCACACAGAAGCAATACCAGCCACTACAGCTGCATATTCAAGCCATGAAGTTTGTTTGATGCCTGCCAAAAATAACTCCGTCAAATCTCTGATCATCATTACAAGATACGATTGCTTAAAAAAGCAATCTCCTGTTGAAGCGTGGCCTCAAATTGAGGATCGGACGGAGGAGGGAGGTCTGCATGCACAATATTTCCTTTGGGATCTATTAGCAGATAGCGCGGTATACTGGAGACACTAAAAGACTGAACAAAATCTGCTTCTGCATCCAGGGCCCACAGTTGTAAAACCCTGGCTTTATTGCCCGCTGCTGCCATGCGCCAGGTGTTCTTGTTTTCATCATTGGAAACGGACACAAAGGCAAGCTGCTCACTGGTATATTTATCAGCCAGCTCTTCAAAGTAAGGCGCTTCTTTTTTACAGGGTTGGCACCAGGTTGCCCATACATCAAGCACCACGTACCTGTTAGATAATTTAGCCAGGTCGAAAGCCGCGCCATTAAGCGCAGTGGCAGAAAAGTTGGGTGCTTTACGTCCCCTGCCTAAGTTTTGCAGGCGCAGCATTTTGCGCACCAGCACGTTTTTTAACGACACGTCGGAAATGGATGCGAGCGCCTGTTGAACAACGGGTACTCTTTTGGCGCTGTCCTTTATGCGAAACAGTTCGTTTTGCACTGCATCAAAAAGTACATAGTCTTTGATCTTGCCAGTTTGGGAGGTAGCAATGGCAGCAATATACAGACTGTCGTTTCTACCGGTTTTTGTACGGAGTGAACCGGCAATGTAATTCCTGAAGTCGGCGAAACCAGCCATGGAGCTATCACTTATGTTTGCTTCCTTACGGAGGCGATCTATAAATCCCGGATATTTTAAAACGTCGTTGGGGTAGTATACGGCATGCACCTGGGGGTAGTAATTATCAACTAGATCCATGAGCTTAAAAGCAAGCAGCTTTCTTTGCTGAGCAATAAAGTCGGGACGGGGTTTTAGGTTGTCAATGGTTTTAAAACGGTCTAATTTTTTCAATCCCTCCTGCCAGGCTTCGAAGGCAGCCAATGCGTAGGCTGCTGGCTTTAAATTATAAGCATAGTCTGTAAGGTTCCACCACGAAACCCTCCTGTTGGCACGCAGGTATTCGTTTTCGGCAATGCGGGTGCCGGTTACTTTGTCGTCGACCCTGGTATCTTTAATTGTTACTTCCAGGAACAAACTATCATTGGTGCCAAGGAAAAGTTCGCTGCGGTAATTTCCCGCCTGTACGTAATATATTCCCGGGTTCAGGGGTGCCGTTATGGTTCCATGAAACTTGCCGTTCACAACAGGGATCTTGATCAGTGTATCGTATGCCGGCGCCTGGAGTAATACAACCTGGGATACAGCAGTTGCTGATTGGATGCGTCCGTTTAAAACTGTTTTGTTGTAAGTACCTAGAACGGAGGGCCGGCTAATGATCCAGGCGAGTGTAACGAACGCTATAATCACGGCAACAAAAATGAAGATCCGTTTTGCAGGATGAAAGAAAGCCTGCATTACCGTCTTTCGCACAAAATACTGGTACCCTGCCCATAGCAGCAAAACGGTCCACAGAAGACTGAGCTGTTCGTGGTGCAGCAGCAACCCACCTGCTGCACTGCCCTGATAGGCACTAGCAGTGAGTGCAGTAGCCGAATAAGGGAACCAGCGTAGAACACCGAAGCCGGTGAAG
>JBGTIL010000520.1:0-7473 GCA_041745695.1 Chitinophagaceae bacterium
GTCCTTAGTTAGGAAACTAAGGACAGCGGGCGTCTTATTTTTTGAGGATCTGATCGTATGCTACTTACAATATTTCATGACCCATCTTGTCCCGTTTCGTTTGCAGGTAGCGCTCGTTGTGCGGGTTCGACTCCACCCGGAGCGGCACATTGTCAACCACTTCTAATCCATATCCCACAAGACCAACCCTTTTCTTTGGGTTGTTGGTGATCAGGCGTAATTTGCTGATACCCAGGTGACGTAACATCTGCGCGCCCACGCCGTAGTCGCGCTGGTCCATTTGAAAACCCAGGTGCAGGTTGGCTTCCACAGTGTCCATTCCCTGCTCCTGCAGGCGGTAGGCTTTTAGTTTGTTGAGCAGTCCTATCCCCCGCCCTTCCTGGTTCATGTAAAGGATAGCTCCGCGGCCTTCTGCCTCTACAATTTCCATAGCCTTGTGCAACTGCTCGCCGCAATCACAGCGAAGTGAACCGAGGATGTCGCCTGTGAAGCAGGAAGAATGAACGCGAACCAGGATCGGGTCACCTTCTTTCCATTCGCCCTTGATCAAAGCGAGGTGCTCATTGCTGGTACCTTTTTCCTGGAATGCAATAAGCTTAAAATGCCCCCACTGCGTAGGCATATCTACCCGCACAATTTCTTCTATTAGTGAATCGCGCTTCAGCCGGTATTCTATCAGGTCTTTTATGGAGATGATCTTGAAGTCAAACTTCTCTGCCACTTCTCTCAGTTGTGGCAGGCGTGCCATTGTTCCATCCTCATTTAATATTTCCACCAGCACTCCTGCCGGTTCAAAACCTGCCAACCTTGCCAGGTCGGCTGCTGCCTCCGTATGACCTGCCCGCCTGAGCACACCACCTTTTTTAGCCCGCAGCGGAAAGATGTGCCCGGGTTTGCCAAGGTCAGTGGGCAAGGTAGCGGGATTGATCAGGGCCTGCACGGTTTTAGACCTGTCAAAAGCCGAGATCCCGGTAGTGCAACCGTAGCCCAGCAGGTCGACGGACACTGTAAAGGCGGTTTCATGCAGTGCTGTATTATTGTTCACCATCAACTCCAGCCCGAGTTCATCGCAGCGATCTTCCAAAAGCCCGATGCATATAAGCCCCCTTCCCTGTTTGCTCATGAAGTTGATGACCTCTGGAGTTACATTTCGGGCTGCGGTTATAAAATCTCCTTCATTCTCCCGGTCTTCATCATCTACCACAATTACGATCTTGCCTGATTTAATATCCTCGATAGCGCTTTCAATAGAGTGTAACATGAGGCTTATTTGTGCAAAGGTAAAGCGCGCTTAATGTTTAAACACGCGATTGTGCAAGAGTTTCACGCTGTAAGCAGCAAAAGCCCATTCCATCCTGTCTTTCACCGTATTCCGGAGGTAATGCAATGTTAATATCTCGACCGATCTACTTGACTAATATTCACTTTCTTTGCACGCGAAAACAACAAAATATATGTTCAAACGATTTTTATTACTGCTTTCCATTAACTTATCGATGGGTGGTTTGGTAATTGGCCAGGTAACTACCAGCAGTATCACAGGTAGCATAAAAGATAATAACGGACAGTCGCTGCCCGGAGCTTCCGTTATCGCTACGCACACACCGTCTGGGTCGCGATACAGTGCGGTAGCAGGTCGGGAAGGAACTTTTTCCATCACAAATATGCGCGTCGGTGGACCTTACACCATCAACGTCACTTATATTGGCTATGAACCCCAGGTATACGACGAGGTGTTTCTGAAACTGGCTGAAGCCTTAAACCTTGACGTTACAGTACAGGCACAAAATGCCAGCCTGGAGCAAGTAGTAGTAACTGCAGGACGCAGAAATTCTATACTTAACGCAAACCGCGCAGGCTCCACCACAAACATCAGCAGCCGCGAAATACAGCGGTTACCAAGTATCAGCAGAAGCCTGAATGATTTCACCCGCCTTACGCCACAGGCTAACGGCAGTTCGATTGGTGGCGGTAATTTCCGGCAGAACTTTATCACTGTAGATGGTTCCGACTTCAACAACACGTTTGGCATCGGTGGCAACCTTCCCGCGGGAGGTAATCCAATTTCCCTCGACGCTGTAGAAGAAATTTCGGTAAATGTGACTCCTTATGATATCAGGCAGTCGGGCTTTATTGGTAGCTCTATTAACTCTATCACTCGCTCGGGAACCAATTCGTTTTCCGGTTCGGTGTATACTTATTTCCGGAATGAAAAGCAGCAGGGAAACAAAGCAGGCAACGTCACCTTCCCGGTGCAGTCGCTGGATTTTCAGCAGTGGGGTGCCCGCGTTGGTGGTCCACTAATTAAAAACAAGCTTTTCTTTTTTCTCAGTGCTGAAACCGAAAAGCAAATTCGTCCGGGTCAGCAACGCTTTGCGTCCACTGCAGCAACTGGAACTGGATCTTTCGGTAGCGCTACCAACATCGCCCGCCCTACCGTAGCCGAACTGGATGCCATTTCAGACTACTTAAGAAAGACGTATAATTATGAAACCGGGGCTTACCAGGGATATGATTTTGCAAACGATCGCACTAAGTACCTGGCCCGAATCGACTGGAATATCAGTGACAAGCACCGCATGAATATCCGCTACAACCAGGTAGAAGGCAAAACGCCGTTTTTTGTGAGCGGTTCCACTGGCAGCACAGGTAATACTTTCGGAAGTGGCGCTGGTCGCACAGACATCAACGCACTTCATTTTAAAAACTCGAATTACTTCCAGGAAAATAATTTTTATTCTCTCGCTGCAGAAATCAACTCTAAGTTTGGAAAAGTAAACAACACACTGAGGTTTTCTTACAACAACCAAAACGAACCCCGGAGTTCCGAAAGCACTGTTTTTCCATTTGTTGACATTCTTAAGGACGGTCAGCCTTTTACCTCTTTTGGCTATGAGCCATTCACTTTCGGCAACCTGAGAGATGTATCTATCTACTCGGTGACGGACAACGTGACTTTTTCGGCAGGCAAAAATAATTTTACTTTCGGCGGTCAGGTAGATTACACGACTACTAAGAATGGTTTCCAGCCATTGGGAGCTTCTTACTACCGTTTCAATTCTTTCGACGATTTTAAGAACGGTGTGAAGCCTACAGACTTTGCTTTCACTTATTCTTTGCTTCCCAATTTTGCCCAGGCTTTCCCGAGTTTCAAGTTTGCACAATATTCTGCTTATGCACAGGATGAAATCGTAGTCAATAGTAAGTTTCGCCTCACCCTTGGGTTGCGCGCAGACCTGACTACCTATCCTTCAATTGCAGAAGTTAAGACTAATCCGCTTGTTGCCGGACTTACGTTTGCCGAAGGGGTGAAGATCAATACCGGCGAACTTCCAAAACCTGCGGTTATGTTTTCACCAAGGCTCGGTTTTAATTACGACCCTTACGGCAATCGCTCTTTGCAGATACGCGGTGGAACCGGAATCTTCACCGGGCGCGTTCCCTTCGTCTGGATCGTAGGGCAGTCGGGCAACTCCGGTATGCTGCAGGTAACACAGAGTTTCAACGGGACAGCCAATACACCGGGTGCATTTAATTCTGACCCGGCTGCTTACCGGCCTGCTACAGTACCTGCTGCGGGTACCGTCATTCCTACCAACGTCACTGCCTTTTCTGAGGATTTCAAAATGCCCCAAACCTGGAAAACCAGTTTGGCAATGGACGTACGCCTGCCAGGTGGTATCGTGGGTACCCTGGAAGGTATTTTGAATAAAGACGTCAATACGCTGTACTCACAAAATGTGAACCTCGTAAACCCGACACCGCTCGCTATTTCCGGCTATCCCGATAACAGGCTTTTCTACCCTGCAGCCAACGCTCAGAAATTCATCAATCCTCTTACTAACGTTGGACGCCCGAGCCCTACCGGCACAAGCCAATTCAATGCAATCGTTTCAGGCAACGAGAATCGTGGCTACTACTTTTCTGTTACTACAAAACTAGACAAGCAATTCAGCAATGGTCTGTTTGCCTCTATCGCCTACATTAAGTCTATAGCCAGCAACCTGTATGATGGCGGCGGCGACCAGCCTATCAATACCTGGAATAGTGTAACACATGTAAATGGACCCAATTTTCCCGAGCTTGGTTTTGCATCATTCGTAGTTCCTGACCGCGTGGTGGGTTCCCTGTCTTACAGGAAAGAATTTTTGAAATTCCTCGGCACCACGGTCTCATTATTTTACGAAGGCAGCATCCAGGATCGTTTCTCTTACACCTATTCTCGTGATTTCAATCGCGACGGTGCCAACAATGATTTGATATACGTGCCAAGAAATCCTTCGGAGATCACTTTCGTTTCACAAACGATCGGTACCGGGGCCAGCGCCGTTGTATATACACCACAACAACAGAGCGACCTGTTCTTTAAATTCATTGAGCAGGACGACTATCTTAAAACCCGCAAAGGTCAGTATGCCGAGCGTAATGGTGCCAAGCTCCCCTGGCGCAACCAGATCGACTTCAAATTGTTGCAGGATATTTTCACCAATGTCGGTGGCAAGAAAAATACAATACAGGCAAGTGTAGACGTGTTTAATTTTGGTAATCTCCTTAACAGCCGTTGGGGAACGACCCAGGCTGTTAATGCAAGCTCAATTCTTGTTCCAACCAATGAAGCATTGTTAACGCCTGGTGGAACAACGCGTCCAACATTCCGTTTGGCAACCGACCGCGGTAACCTGGTAACAGAATCTTTCAGGGTAAATGAAAACCTGTCGTCTACCTACTACCTGCAGTTTGGCCTGCGTTATATCTTTAATAACTAAGTAGATAAATCTTTAATTACCAAAAGCCTGTTTCAAATGAGACAGGCTTTTTTTCATCAGCAGCTTTCATACACAGGTTCTGCAGCAACAGTGTGGCTTCCCCATCGCCATAGCAAAAAAGCTGGCAGCGCTCGTTTCCACGTTTCCACGTCATGCCGTCCATCTTCTAAATTTGTGTAGGCAAGATCCTGGGAGTCATAGCACTTTGTTTTTAAGACCTCGATGAGGGCCAGCGAATCGTCTATAGAATCGATGATACCGTTATTGTTGCGGTCAGACAGTTCATCGAGCGAACCGGTGCTGAAGTAAAATTTTAGTCCGGCCTGGTACTTACCGTTGGCAATTTTGGCATGCATGATGCGGTCTTTGTCTTCCATATAGCCCTTGTCAAGATCCCTGGACCGCCACCACAGAGAGCCTGAAAAAACGCCTGCTGTACTGAATAGCCGGGGGTGTTCCCAAACGAGATCTATGGCAGATAATCCGCCGAGCGAAAATCCGGCTACACTCCGGCTTTCAAATGTCAGCTCCGGATATTCTGTGCCAATAAGTGGAAGAAGTTCCTTGACAATAAAATTGCCATAATCGGTGGCCTGCGCGCCACGCCCGAGGTAGTCGGTGATACCAGCTGTACCGTACTCCATACGACGGTTCTCGCCTGCATGTATGCCCACACAAACAAGCGAAAGTAGTTGCCTGGAATTATCGAGTGCTTCCAGCATTGCTGCAAAGTTCATGGTCAGCAGATCCTGACCATCATTAATCAGTAGTAAGTGCGGCTTAGCACCACTCCTGCCTGTCGCGCTATAAAAATCTACAACCACGTACCTGTTAAGGTATGTTGAGAATGTACGTTTTTGCGATACGGAAACAGGAGCAAGCTCGGGACCAACCATTTGGCCAAAAATAGTAAATGAATTTTTTACGCATCATATTGCAACCGCGGTAATCGACCTATAAAATGTTTTTCCCATACTGCTTTTAGTCGTTACTTTAAACTGCATTGTTAACCGCTCAAACAAAACATTATGAAAAAGATCGGTATTCTTTTCGGACAGGAAAGATCCTTTCCAATGGCTTTCATTGAAAAGATCAACAGCAAGGGCATTGAGGGTATCACCGCCGAGGCCGTGCAAATAGACAAAGAAATGCAAGGTGAGCCAACATCCTATGCAGTGGTGTTTGACCGTATATCGCAGGACGTGCCTTTTTACCGCGCCTGGCTTAAAAACGCAGCTCTAACTGGCACTGCTGTTATCAACAATCCTTTCTGGTGGAGCGCCGATGAAAAGTATTTCAACAATTGTTTGATGACAAAAATCGGTGTGCCTGTTCCTAAAACCGTACTTCTTCCCTCATTTGAATTGCCCACAGATACCAAGGACGAATCGTTCTCGAACCTTGCATATCCTTTGGACTGGGAAGGCATTTTTAGTTACGTTGGTTTTCCTGCGTATATGAAACCTTTTGCAGGGGGCGGATGGAAAAATGTATACAAGCTCCATGACAGAGAAGACTTTTTTAAGAAACATACAGAAACCGGTCAGCTGGTGATGATGCTGCAGGAGGAAATCATTTTTGAAGAATACTACCGCATCTACTGCATCGGCCGAAAGTACGTGCACATCATGTCGTACGAACCGCGCAATCCGCACCACCTCCGTTATGCTGCAGACTTTAAGCCAGGCCCGGAACTGGTAAAGCAGATGGAAGAAATAGTATTGAAGATCAATAATTATTTGGGTTATGATTTCAATACGGTTGAACTGGCTGTGCGCGATG
Source organism: Chitinophagaceae bacterium (assembly GCA_041745695.1). GTDB lineage: Bacteria > Bacteroidota > Bacteroidia > Chitinophagales > Chitinophagaceae > Flavisolibacter. The sequence continues at coordinate 6,549 of JBGTIL010000520.1, forward strand.
GTGTGCCTTATGCCATCGACTTTTGTAATCCGGCACCTGATGCGGAACGAACCAGCGTAGGTGAAGCAAATTTTGAATGGGTGGTGGAGCATGCAGCAAACTATGCCATTGAACTGGCGATGGCTCAAAATGAAGGCGCGGTGAACATTCAGTGGGGTGAGTTTGTGAAAAGAACTGCCGACAGTGGTGTGCTTGCGTGAAGGTAATGTTGTGACTTTTCAATGGAGAAAATGCGTATGAAATTGTAGTGGCGAATGAAACATTGGAGGAAGGTATCTCCACTTGAAACAATTTTAAATGGGTCTGTCGAATCAGTTAAAGAATCTCAATAGCAATTATGGGGCATTTAAATTACAGGAGCTTTACACTGGGTGTGGAGGAGGAGTACATGGTAATGGACCCGCATACCAGGGAACTCAAAAGCCACGAACAGAAGATCGTACATGAGGGTCAGAAAATAATTAAAGACAAGGTCAAGGCTGAGATGCACCAGGCGGTGGTGGAGGTAGGTACTGACATCTGCCACAATGTAGATGAAGCCTTTTCGGATATCTCTACTTTGCGTAAAACGATTTCGGACATAGCGGGCAGTCTCGGCTACTCGATGGGTGCAGCCGGAACGCATCCGTTCAGCCACTGGGAAAGCCAGATGATAACAGATCACGCCCGCTACAATGCCATTGTGAATGAGTTGCAGGAGGCAGCACGCAGCAACTTGATTTTCGGTCTGCATGTACACGTGGGCATGGAGACCAGGGAAATGGCCAACCATATTGCCAACAGTACTCGCTATTTTCTTCCGCATATCTATGCCCTCAGCACTAATTCTCCTTTCTGGGAAGGCAGGAGCACGGGATACAAATCTTTCCGCACGAAAGTGTTCGACAAGTTTCCGCGCACGGGTATTCCCGACAGCTTTGAATCA
>JBGTIL010000521.1:0-1760 GCA_041745695.1 Chitinophagaceae bacterium
GACGCCGGCGAAAAGGTAGATAATACCGTTGACAAAGCCACTGGCATACCCGTGGTTTCTTTGTATGGCAAAAAAAGAAAGCCCTCTGCTGCAGACCTCGCAGGTGTTGACGTCATGCTGTTCGACATACAGGATGTTGGCGTGCGCTTTTATACCTTTATTTCGTCCTTGCAAGAGTACATGGAAACCGCCATCGAATTTAATATTCCACTTATTGTATTGGACCGCCCCAACCCGAATGGACACTATGTAGATGGTCCTGTGCTGGAAACCCAGTTTAAGTCGTTTGTAGGCATGCAGCCTGTGCCTGTTGTGTATGGCATGACCATGGGCGAATACGCGCAAATGATTTTACAGGAAGGTTGGTTAAGCCCGGAGGCCATGGAAGCCTATACAAAAAATGTGCTCGCCGCCACCTACCCCCCGGGTGCCACCTACTTCGGTTTAACCGTTATTACAAATGGCAACTACACTCATAAGAGCAAGTACACCCTTCCGGTAAAACCCTCTCCCAACCTCCCTGATATGGGCTCGGTATACTGGTATGCGTCCACCTGTTTTTTTGAAGGAACGGTGTTGAGCGAAGGAAGAGGAACGAACAAACCTTTCCAGGTATTCGGGCACCCATCATTGCCAAAGCATCTTTTTTCATTCACGCCGAATCCTACGGCGGGTGCCAAATCATCCAAACTGTATGGCCAATTGTGTTACGGTTGGGACGTTAGCGGATCAACAGAGACTGTACTGAAAAAGGTTGGAAACAAAATACAATTGGGCTACTTAATTCAGGCCTACCACCTCTTTCCGCAAAAAGACAGTTTCTTTATTTTACCAAAGTCGGGAAAGGCATCAGAAAGTTTTTTTGCAAAGCTGGCTGGAAACGCAACTTTAATGGAACAGATCAAAAAAGAAGTGCCTGAGAAAGATATTCGCGCCAGCTGGGCCTCGAAATTGAAAGCGTTTAAAACAATCAGGAAGAAGTATTTACTTTACCCGGATTTCGAATAGCAAAGAGCAGAACTCAGTACGATGAGTGCCAACAGGCAGTCTTCATTTTGCGCCACCCCTAATTCATTTGCCAGGATGCTGCCCACCATGCGACAGAACATACCATAGCTTTGTGACCGATGGATGTTGTAAACTTTTTTCTTCTGAATGAGTGCAGACTATAAAGACCTCCGTATCATTTTTCTTGGAACGCCCGACTTTGCAGTTGCTGCGCTTGACAGCCTGGTGGAGGCGGGTTGCACCATCGCAGGAGTCATCACTTCGCCTGATAAGCCCGGAGGTCGTGGTATGGGCTTACAACAAAGTGCTGTTAAGCAATACGCAGTGCAGAAAGGCCTGCACTTGCTGCAACCGGAAAAATTAAAAGCCCCGGATTTCCTGGCCGACCTGCGCTCGCTGCGGGCTGATTTGCAGGTAGTAGTCGCTTTTAGAATGCTTCCGGAAGCAGTATGGAATATGCCACCGCTTGGAACCATCAATGTGCACGGTTCTTTACTGCCACAGTACAGGGGTGCTGCGCCAATCAACTGGGCTATCATCAACGGAGAAACCGAAACCGGGGTAACTACATTTAAGCTCAAACACCAGATAGACACAGGCGATATCTTATTGCAGGAAACCGTAACCATTGGTGACACAGAAACGGCCGGCGAGTTACATGATAGAATGAAGGTTGCAGGGGCAGCGCTGCTTCTCAACACTGTGAAACGCCTGGCGGAAGGAAGTTTAAAGGAGGTGCCGCAGGCTGCATA
>JBGTIL010000522.1:0-1725 GCA_041745695.1 Chitinophagaceae bacterium
AGATCCCAATGAATCTGAAAGTCTTTACGAACCCGCAGCGGATAAGATTTACAGGCATCCGACTTTTTATGATCTACCGGATGAGGTGAAGCATATGTAGTTTTCTTTGCGCAGCAGTTTTGGTGGAATTTGGAATTAGGAATTAGGAATTTGGTTAGGATTGAAAAGTATGCGGGATTTTGGACTTCTATACAAGTGAAAAAACTCGTTTGACAATGTAGATAAACCGGCTTATCCTTATAGCATTCAAAGTAGTTTCATAAAAAAACTACTCATGAATTATAAAGGCTTTAAAGATTTGAACTGTTACATTAAGGCAAGAACTTTAAGAAGGTACATTTCAGAAATAGCCAAGAAGTTTCCTGGTTTCGAAAAATTTGCTTTGACTGCACAAATTATAGATTGCTCTAGATCAATAACGCGGAATATAGCAGAAGGTTATGGAAGATTTACATACACTGATACTCGTAACTTTTTCATAATAGCAAGAGGTTCAGTTACTGAAACAATGGAACAGCTAATTACCTCCTTCGATGAAAATTACATAAATGACGACGAACTAAAAAAAGGTGAAGAAATGTGTGAACTAGTATTCAAATTAATAAACGGCTATATAATGTATTTGGATAGATCAAAACAGAAGTCATCGCCTCGTTAAATGCTTCAAAAAGGCCATTCACTTGCGATCCAACCAAATTCCTAATTCCTAATTCCAAATTACATTCTAAAAGTGAACAATAAAACCTCATACTTACTCCACCTCGCCGACACCAACCTCATTCACGCGCAGCGAACCTCCGAATGGTGCGCCCACGGCCCTATACTGGAGCAGGATATAGCAATTACAAATATTACATTAGACTTAATCGGCCAGTCAAGAAACTTTTATCAGTACGCGGCAAATCTTATAAACACTACAAATAATAATACCATGCATTTGGCTCCCCTCTCCGCCCCGGGGAGAGAGCCTGTCCCGATTCATCGGGAGGCCGGGGGTGAGGGGGTTGAGGTCACTGAAGACTCCCTCGCCTACCTTCGCACAGAACGCGAATTCAAAAACTTTTTGCTTGCAGAGATGCCAAATGGTGATTGGGCACAAACAATAACAAAGCTATTTTTCTTTAGCGTCTACCAGTACCTGTTATACGAACAGTTGCAGTCACATCAGGATGAGCAACTGTCTGCTATTGCAACAAAATCCCTGAAAGAAATAACCTACCATGTGAAATGGACCAGTGACTGGGTTATCCGCCTGGGAGATGGAACCCCTGAAAGTCATGAACGCATGACCAAAGCCATTACCTATCTGTGGATGTATACTGGGGAAATGTTTGAAGAATCACCTTTTGAAAAAGAATCGGGAATCGACAAAATGTTACTTAAAAATAATTGGGACAGAAAGGTAGAAGATGTTTTAAAAGAAGCCACATTGACCATACCCGCCTCGGGCTTTATGCAAACAGGTGGACGGGACGGGAAGCATACTGAACACCTCGGATTTTTATTAGCCGAATTACAATACCTGCAAAGAACCTATCCCGGCGCAGAATGGTAAATTAAATGGAAGAAACTTTTACAAATATCAACCCCACCCGTCTTGTAGGTCAGGAAGCAAATATCTGGTTGCTGTTGGAAGAAGTAACAGATCCAGAAGTTCCGGTGTTATCGATACTTGACCTTGGCATTGTCAGAGAGGTAAAAGTCACCGGAGTATTTTCTGAACCA
>JBGTIL010000523.1:0-4561 GCA_041745695.1 Chitinophagaceae bacterium
GGATGAAGAAGCGGCTGGAGAACCTGGGCGAAGTAAATCCGATTGCTATTGAAGCCTACGACGAAATGAAAAAGCGCTACGAATTTATCAGGGAACAAAAGGATGATCTTGTAAGTGCCAAGACCAGCCTCATGCAAACGATTGCTGAAGTGGAAACCACAGCAAATCAAAAGTTCCTGGAAACTTTTAACCGCGTCCGGGAACATTTCTCGCATGTATTCAAAACCTTGTTTACCGAAGACGATCACTGCGACCTGGTACTGGAAAACCCGGACAACCTTGCTGAAACAGGGATCGATATCATAGCGCAGCCAAAGGGTAAGCGCCCCAGCAGCATTAACCAGTTGAGCGGCGGCGAACGAACACTAACGGCAACGGCCATGCTCTTTGCTATTTACCTGATCAAGCCCGCGCCTTTTTGCATACTGGACGAAGTTGACGCTCCGCTTGATGATGCCAATGTGGGCAAGTTTACAAAGATGATCAGAGAATTCAGCACCAACTCACAATTCATTATTGTTACGCATAACAAAACGACCATGAGTACCGTAGACGTTATATATGGTGTAACCATGCAGGAAGCGGGCGTAAGCAGGCTGGTGCCCGTCGACTTCCGTAACCTGACCTAGTGCACAGCATTGCCAGTCTGTACCGGAATCTGGTTACACATTTTACTTCAGACGATTAGCATCGCTCTCCCGCGGGTTCCGGTCAGCTGCAGCTAAAACAGCAGCAGCCTGCAGGGATTCAGCCGGGGCAAACAGGGTTGGAGCTTTGTACAGCCTGCAAGCGGAGGATGTTCACTCACTGGGTTTCTTACGGCCTCCCTGGCGCTGCCCGTTTTTGCTGGTGGAAAGCTTCCGTGTTTCCATATAGTTACATACTTCTTATAACATTTATATGATGAGAACAATTTTGCTTTTGGCTGCCTCTAATGTCTTCATGACCTTTGCCTGGTATTATCACTTAAAAATGCAGGTATGCCTTTATGAAAAGCCATCATGCTTAGCCGGGGCATATCATTTTAGAATATTGTCTGATGGTGCCTGCCAACCGCCTCGGCTATGTGAATAGATTGTCTGCCTTCCGAATAAAAATGGGTCAGAAAGTTATCAGGATTGCGGTATTCAGCGTTTTTGCAGTATTTGTTTTGAAAGAGACTTTTCGCTTCAATTACCTTATTGCATTTGTTTCTTTATTGATAGCTACCTAGTTCATGTTTAAAAAATAATTCAACGAACTGTTAAGAATCGTTGCGAGCTCTGTCAGTTGCTGCATCCCGCTTACATTTGATGTCATGTTAACTATGAAACAAACACTTGTACTGTTCACACTTGCTTTGTTCTCTCTGGTAGGTGCCACGCAGGAAAAACCGGAGGGTTTATTTATTAATTCAAAAGCGCCTGATTTTCGGCTGAAAGACCAGAGCGGTGCGGCTGTGAACCTAAAAGATCTTCGGAAGAAAGGTCCGGTGGTTTTGGTTTTTTACCGGGGCAACTGGTGCCCTTACTGTAATAAAGAATTAAAACGTTTCCAGGACTCTTTACAATATATTTCTGCAAAGGGCGCAACATTGGTTGCCATCACTCCCGAGGCGTCTGAAGGCATTGCCAAAACTGTTGAGAAAACAGGTGCTGTATTTCCAGTGCTCTATGATGAAGGAATGAAGGTGTCGAAGGGTTACGCAGTCACCTACACAGTAGACGATAAGCTGACTGCGCGGTATAAGAACTTTGGTACCGACTTGCTCCTTGTAAATGCGCAACAGGGAAAGCCAACGCTTCCCGTGCCGGCTGTGTACGTGATCAGCCGGGATGGGTTTATTACCTACAGATTCTTTGATGCTGATTATAAGAAGCGGCCGCATGTTAGCGACATCCTGAAAGAATTAAAATAAATGTTTTCTGTTTACCGCCGTTGTTGCTTATCGAAGACAAGCTTTGCGATCTTCCCATTGCTTCCGGCGAGATAGGTAACAGCCCCTTTCTTTGCGATTCTGCAAACGTTGAATCCCTCGGCGCTGATCAGGCGCCACCGCTTTCCGCCGTCGGTTGAGTAGTCTACACCAGTGATACCACAGGTTACCACATTTGTTTTAGATAAATATTCTACACAACTCCTATAGCCGTGAGGTGGCACTTTTGGAGCTGTCCACGTCTTACCCCTGTCGGTCGAATAAAAGCAATTAAGCGAGTCTGCCGCAGGTGTGTTGAAGTTGCCTCCGACAACGATCATGGTACGACCACCATTGCGTGCGTTAGCATCCATAACCGCAATAGAATTAGCGCCGCTGGTTTCGGTACCCTTTACAATAGGAAGAGGTGATATCACGTCGCGGATATAAAGATTCGACTGTTGGCCACCGGTTACAAAAACAGCTTCATCTTTATCCAGCACCCTCACGTTGGTGCCACTCGCTGCAAACAGCGCTTCACCAGAGCCTGCTGCAGGCTTTACGTTTTCGGGCAATTCCTGCCAGCTGTTTCCTCCGTCAAATGTGCGGGCGATAAAGATCTTACCGTCTATGGGATCGCCTACAACTATTCCCGATTGATCATTCCAGAACTCGAGCGCGTCGAGAAACATTCCCTTTTTGTTGTTCTCGTAAACAACCTTCCAGCTTTCTCCCCCGTTGGTTGTTTTTAAAATGTAGGCAGGTGTATCAACAGCTATAACTATGGCTGTTGCACCATCCCAGGCTTCTATATCTCTGAAGTCTCTTTTTTCAAAACCCTTCACTACCGTCCATTTCCAGGTCTTGCCTCCGTCTGTGGTTTTGCCGATGGTTCCGTTAGAGCCGCAGGCCCATACCACCACATCATTCACTACGCTCAGTCCGCGGATACTGGTTTTTGTCCCCTGGTGAATAATTTTAACGACCGGCAGACTTCCCTGCGCACTAAGCAAAAGGGAACAGAAGCCGAAGATTAAAAAGAAGGCAAGGTTTTTCATCGAGAGGTAGATAAGCAAACAAGATAGATAAAAAACATTCAAGCTTTTTATAGGGGCTTCGGCATTGCAGTGTGTACCTGCACTTTCACGTACCAGCGTTAAGCAAAAAAACCCCGCCTGAGCGGGGTGTTGGCTTTACCATAGGATGTTATGTCAATTGTTTTTAAGTCTTGCTGCGAAAACCTTTCTGAATTTTTCAAGCTTCGGACGGATGACCACCGCGCAGTAAGGATTGGAATTCTTATTGTTCTGGTAGTATTCCTGGTGATAGTCCTCTGCCGGATAAAATTTGGCAGCCTGAGCTATTTCGGTGACTATAGGTTTGTCAAAGGATTTTGTTTTTTCCAATTCACTCTTATAGAAAAGCGCACGTTCTTTTTGAGCGCCGTTGTGATAAAATATGCCGCTCCGGTATTGCGTTCCTTCGTCTGCGCCCTGTTTGTTGAGGGAGGTTGGATCATGCACCTGGAAGAAGACTTCCAGCAACTCGTCGTAAGAAATTTTGTTGGATTCATACTGCACCTGCACACATTCGGCGTACCCAGTTTGTCCGGTAATTACCTGTTGGTACGTTGGTTGGGCGGTATTTCCGTTCGAGTAGCCAGACGTTACTTTCAATACCCCGTTTAGTCCCTCAAAAACTGCCTCCGTACACCAGAAACAACCGGTAGCAAACGTGGCTGTATCTACTGATTCATTCATTTGTATCATCGAAGATTTAAGTTTGCTTGACTGAGTTCTTGCAGTACATCCGCTGCACGCATACACCAACCCCAAAGCATATAGTAAAAATTTCATCATCAGGTCAAACTTAAGTGCAAATTTCAACTTCAGTTCTTACAAATGCAGGCGCTATTGGTTTTTTAACAAGAGGTTTGGACAAGCTTTTGCTTTCTCTTAAGACCTGCCCGGCGCTTCTTTACCTTTGAAAAAATTACGACAGGACATCACTTATGAAATTATATCCTGAATCAGCAGCAGTACAATTGGAGTTGGACAAGATCAAAGAACTGCTGCTGCACAAGTGCCGTTCTGAGTGGGCTAAGGAAAAAGCCGGGACGTTGCGTATTCACACCCGCAAGGATTTTATAGAGCGCGAACTGCGACAGACCCACGAGTTCAAACAGCTCATACAGAATGCGCTGTATTTTCCACATGATTACGTGCTGAATCTGGCGAAAGAGTTGAAGCTTCTGTCCATACCAGGGGCTATGTTAGCCGGGGACCAGCTGGTCTCGATTAGAAAGCTGGCGATGAGTATAGAAAGTATCTTTCGCTGGTTTGATGGCGAGCGACAGCTAAGCTACAGCGGTCTGTTTCAGATAGTCAACAATACTTACTATGAAAAGTCCATCCTCGGGCTTGTAAATGAGGTTATAGATGATAGCGGCATTGTTAAGGACAATGCAAGTGCCGACCTCGCTTCTATAAGAATGAACCTTTACCGAAAAAGGGGTGAGTTGAGAAGAGCCTTTGATAAGCTGATCCAGAAGTTAAACAAGCAGGGTTACCTGGCCGACATTGAAGAAAGTTTTATGAACGGCAGGCGCGTAGTCGCGGTGTTTGCAGAGCAAAAAAGGACAGTGAAAGGAATATTGCATGGAGAGAG
>JBGTIL010000524.1:0-3987 GCA_041745695.1 Chitinophagaceae bacterium
TTTTCACGCCAAAGATTGAAGGGCACCTTCTGCATTTTGCAGAAGGTGCCCTTCAATTATAAGCCCACTTGATAAGAAGAGAGGAATCTGTTAAAGTATGGGGTTAGTAAAAATAAATACCGGCAGGAGGAGCCTTATGACCGAATTAATTCTTTTTACCAAGCATAGCGAGAATGAAGATCTGACGCGTATTCTGCTGGGGTTAACTAAAAAAGGGGTACATTGGCGGATAGTTTCCAGCTTTATCGGCGCTTTGGATGAAATAGATCGAGAAAGACCGGACGCCATACTGTTTCATTTCGAGGCGTCTACAACAACTGATTTTATCAAAATTAAGGAATCCGTAAAGAATAATATTTTCCCCATACCGATTATCGGTTTCGGCAACCCATGGAAAAAATTGGAGCCACATGGCGCCGACTACTATCTCGAATTTCCGTTCACTATCGAAGAATTAAGTATAGTGCTCAATAACAAAACCTGCGCTAAGGTCTAAAAACTCTGTGTTTGAACAGGAATCACTTTCTGTTCAAACATTTTTATTATCCTGATAGTATATAGGTATGGACAGGCAATCAGTTAATAATAAAGCCAATCGTTTAGATAAGCTAAATTCTCTCCTACAGCAGCTTGTGGGTGAGGCTATTCGGCCGCACCTGGAAGGGGAGAACGGCCTGGTGACGGTAACTAAAGTGGAAACCAGCGGGGATACCAAGTGGGCTAAAGTTTGGGTTTCTATCGTCGGCGGTGATGACGATAAAATACTGGCCACGCTCAAAAAGAACATTTACGACATCCAGGGAGATGTGAACAGGAAGATGACTCTAAAGCTGATCCCGCGGTTGCAATTCCATCTCGACACTTCACCAAGATACGCTCAGCATATTAACAATCTTATTCAAAAAATCCACGAAGAAGATGAACAGTAACTTCGAACAAGCCAAGCGGCTGTTGGAACAGTCGCAAAATATTTTATTTACAACCCACGAACGAACCGACGGCGATGACCTGGGTTCGGTTTTGGCTTTGGCCATCTATCTGGAGTCGCAGGGTAAGCAGGTGAGTGTTGCCACTACGGGCGGAGTGCCTGATCAGCTTCGATATTTACCAAAAAGCGAAACTGTTTTGGAAGACATAGCAGAAGCCGATTTTGACGCGATAGTTATTTCCGGATGCTCGGTTTTGGAAAGAGTCAAGAACGAAAAGATCACAACTTTAAAAGCTCCTATTATCAACATTGACCATCATCCAGATAATCAAATGTTCGGCAGTGTAAACGTTGTTGACGCGAACAAATCTTCGGTTGCCGAGCTTGTCTACGATATGTTCCAATACTGTGGCTGGCCGATTGATCACAAGATTGCCATTTGCCTGTTGACCGGAATAGTTACTGACACCGGCATTTTTATGCACAGCAACACTCAGGCCAGTACGTTATCGGCAGCTTCCGAGCTAATGCAAAAAGGTGCCCGCATTTCCACGGTGACCAAAAATACTTACCAAGGAAAGAATATTGCCGACCTCAAAGCTTGGGCAAAAGCCTTGGAAAACGCTCATTACGACCCAGAGCAAAAAATGATTTACTCTATTATTACCGAAGAGGAGCTGTCCGCTCTAGGCAACCCGCCGCTCTCGGCTTTCGAAGGGATTGTAGAAACTTTAAACAAAGTTCCGGAAGCCAAATTCGCCATGTTCTTAAAACAGGACAGCGGGGTCATCAAAGGAAGCTTGCGCAGCGACCCTCACAAAGGGATTGATGTTAAGGAGATCGCGCATACCCTGGGTGGTGGTGGCCATAAATGGGCAGCCGGTTTCTCTATAATTGGGAAGCTCGTCAAACAAGAAAACGGTTCATGGCAGGTTGCATAGGAGGCTGGATTATTTCTGCTTAATATACTATAATTAGTAAGATTTTTTGGTGCTTTAAGCATGCCCAGGTGGCGGAACTGGTATACGCGCTACCTTGAGGTGGTAGTGGGAGCAATCCCGTGGAGGTTCGAGTCCTCTCCTGGGCACCAAAAAAAATTTGTCTTCAAAATTCCAGGGCGATTAGCTCAGCTGGTTAGAGCACTTCGTTTACACCGAAGGGGTCAAAGGTTCGAATCCTTTATCGCCCACCATGAAAGTATCTGTGCCCTGGTAGCTCAGTGGTAGAGCAGACGCCTGAAGAGCGTCGTGTCGTCAGTTCGATTCTGACCCGGGGCACCACAGAAAATTAAAGGCACACGCGGCTATGGTTCAATGGTAGAACTCTTCCTTGCCAAGGAAGGGATAGGGGTTCGATTCCCCTTAGCCGCTCCATCAAAACTCCGTCCCTAAAGGGCGGTTTTTTGTTATACTGGATTTATGAGTAAATTAAATTATCCAAAGCATTTATCAAATCCACTTCGTATTCAGATTGTTGAGAATTATATAAAACACGAACTTCGTAAGCTTTTCCCATCTATCAGAAAAAAGGATCTATGGAGTGTATTGGACGCTGATGTCTCAAATTGGTTTGATTCTAATCGTACACTGGCGCCCATTAGAGATTTTTGGAACGGTGCACATGCTATCTCGACAGGATTTAAGTTAAAGCAGATAGTTCCTTGGGTTACATCTAAGAATATCAAGTGGAGTAAACAGGAATTGGATATTACAAAACTAAACTTTGGAACAAACTTTACTGAATTAGAACAATTTAGTTACAGACCATCTGCGAAAGATGTACAAAATTGGTACCATGATCCAAAGAATAGGAAAAAGTACATTCAGGCATTATCTGCACATATGAAACGTTCTAGTGAAACTTCTGAAAGAGATTCAGATCCAATAATAGTAGTCGCAAGAGATTCCAAATCTGTTGTAGTTGATGGAAACAGGAGATTGCTAAAGGCCATCCTAACGAAAGAGAAGACAATTTCTGCTGTTGTAGGTAAAATCGACAAACAACCAGAATTATTTGAAAATTGGGTATCAACGCCTCTTATCCAAGATTTAGTAAGATTGCATAGAAAAAGTGGGAACACAAAAGAAATTACGAGTGTTCTTAGTACTCTACTTAAAGATTCCACTGCTGGTAGGTATGAATTTAAAACCAGGGCACTGAACCTAAACGAAAAAGTTGACCTAAAACTTTACGAAGCAGTTAATAAGACATTAAAGCTGTGAGTTTCTTTAGACATTATTGTTCTAACATCCTGTACTACGGAGCTCCATCAAAAAACTCTCCCTAAAGGGGAGTTTTTTGTTATACTATAAGTAATTAATTTCAAACTATGAGAAAAGTAATTTCTGTATTGTTTGTAGCATCACTGATTGCCGCAGGATGCAACAACTCTAATACAAATATGCCTGCTCAATCAGCAGAACAATCAAATACATCAACTGCTCAGGAAGAATCAATTAATTATGATCAGCCATTTAATGAGGAAGGTAGTGGATACGTGGACCTAACGGGATATGCTGTCGTAGAAAAAAGCAGATGTGATATTGGTTGTAATGATAGTAATTCAAAATATGCGTCTTTTGTTTATGCACAAACAAACGCACCTCTTTTTGATGCTATGATATCAAAAAATGTACCAAGCGCTGGTGACGCAGGAGACCTATCTTATTCCCAAGGTAAAATAGGAATGGGTTGTTACGATCAGAGCAAGAACGTGATTACATCCAGTACAACCGAAGACTCAGATAATGCCCCCAGTCTAAATAACATAACGGGCGGAGATTTGACCAAACTATTAGCTACTAACAAGAATAATCAAGTTAAGGTAAGAGTATTTGTAGGGCCAGCTAGATTTAGCGGGGGAGACTCAGCGTGTACTGCTAGCCTTAAAATACTAAAAGTTTATTAAAACCTAATTCGGTGCTCCCATTACTGTTCTAACATCCTGTACTATGGAGCTCCAAAAGTAAATGCAGCACCTTTAGGTGGTGCTTTTTCTTTTGGTATCGGTTTATAGCGGAATCGAAGAGAGCGTGCTCGGACGAAGTCCGAGATGCAAT
>JBGTIL010000525.1:0-2638 GCA_041745695.1 Chitinophagaceae bacterium
GATTTCAGTTTTGCCCTTAACAGGAGACAATAGAACCGCTGATGCAATGATGTGGTCCGGAATTGATCCTCATTCTATACTACCTCACAGAGTCTGATGCTGAAGTGTTTCTGAAAGGCTTTAAACCCCAAAACATTTCAACTTTTCATTTGTCTTTTGGTACAATGGCTCCCCTCATTCTAACCCTTGAACTGGATGAAAAAACCTTCCAGTTTTTCGATCAACAGCGTAAAGTGCACTTTCCGATGGAACGAAATTTTTTGGCTGCTCATCTAACCCTGTTCCACCACCTCCCTCCCTGGGAACAAGCAGTCAGAGACGAAATTGAATTGGCAGCAAATCAACAACCTGCCTTTGCTTTGAGTGTTACCGGCATCATGTTCACTGGCAATGGCGTGGCTTACAAACTGGAAAGTCAGCGTTTGAGTGACACGCATAAGCGCATGCAGCATAGCTGGCAGCAGTGGCTGATACCCCAGGACAGGCAGACACTGAGGCCACATGTAACCATCCAAAACAAAGTGTCGTCAGAGAAGGCGAAACAATTATATGAGCAGCTTTCTCAAAGCTTCATACCATTTGAAGCGAGCGGCACTGGACTGAGTCTATGGGAGTACATGGGAGGACCCTGGAAGTCTGTGGCCACCTTCCCGTTTGGCCGTACCACACAACCGCCTGTTTGAAGCAATTGCAGTTCGACGAAGGATAGAGCGCAATAAATGGACTCCCGCTTTGATGCAGAGGCACCACTCAGCTTCAAAAATCAGGAACTGGACCGGCTAATAATCTACCACCTGTTCTTCAATCAGTTCAGGAATCTGTCGCCACTCGTATTGCTGGTTCCTCAATTGAGCGTTGAAACCAGCTTCCCCAATAGCGTCTTGAATGGTTTTGTAAGTGAAACGGTGCGGCGCGCCGGCAGCACTTACTACATTCTCTTCAATCATTATAGAACCGAAATCATTGGCACCGGCATGTAAACAAATTTGTGCAGTTTGTTTGCCTACTGTTAACCAGGAAGCCTGTATGTTTTTTACATTGGGCAACATGATCCTGCTGATAGCAATCATCCGGATATATTCTTCGGGTGTAGTCAAATTTTGCACACCGCGGATGCGTGTAAGTAAAGTGTCTACATCCTGGAACGTCCAGGGTATAAACGCCAGGAAACCTTTTGCATGCGGTGGTTTTTTTTCCTGCACCTCTCTTATCTTAACCAGGTGTTCGAAGCGTTCTTTCAATGTTTCCACATGACCAAACATCATGGTGGCGGAAGTAGTTATATTTAATTTATGCGCGTCGTGCATAATGGCAAGCCATTCCTCGGCGCCACATTTTCCTTTAGATATTAATCTGCGCACCCTGTCTACCAGTATTTCTGCACCTGCCCCGGGTAATGAATCCATGCCTGCTTCCTGCAAGGCTTTCAGTACATCGTGGTGCGTCATCTTTTCCAGCTTACAAATATGTGCTACCTCTGGTGGTCCGAGGGTATGCAGTTTGATATCAGGAAATTCTGCTTTTATCTGACGGAAAGTTGTGGTGTAGAAATCAAGCCCAAGATCGGGGTGATGTCCTCCCTGCAACAGGAGCTGGTCGCCGCCGTAACGCAGGGTTTCCTCGATCTTTTGCCGGTAGGCTGGCATCTCGGTGATATAAGCATCCGGGTGACCGGGAATGCGGTAGAAATTGCAAAACTTGCAGTTCGCAATACACACATTTGTGGTATTTACATTACGATCTATTTGCCAGGTTACCTTACCATGGGGCACCTGCTTTTTTCTCAGGGTATCGGCAATAAACATAAGGTCGGTAAGGGGTGCTTCTTCAAAGAGAAACATACCCTCCTCGATGCTCAGGTGTTCAAAGCGTAAAGCCTTGTCGTAAAGGGATGCCGCATTCATGGCGCAAAGGTACATTGCGAACAAGCTAATACTAAGTACAATAGCTTATATTAGAAGTTAAAGAAACCCATTCATGCAAAAAGAATTTGCAACAATATCCCGGAGCTTCTTGTCTTAACCTTATTATTACATGGGTATGCGAAAATCTTACAGCCTGATCCTGCTCCTTCTTTTGCAGTTGGTTGCGCGCAGCCAGGAAGAATTCGTCACACCTTCCCGTATCATTACCCGCTTCCCTTTTATTCAACTCACGGGAGGAATTATTTTATTGAGGGCAAGTTTCGACAATCGCCCGGACAGCTTAAACTTTATACTGGATACAGGCAGTGGAGGCATTTCTCTTGATTCGATGACGTCCATTTATTTTGGTATCGTTCCTGAACCGAGCAGTCGCACTATCAGGGGTATCGGTGGTATCCGCAATGTTGGATTCATTAATAACCGTAAGCTGCATCTTCCGGGATTAACTATCGACAGCCTGAATTTTCACGTCAATAACTATAGCCTGCTCACAACGGTTTACGGAGAAAAAATAGACGGCATTATTGGTTATTCCGTTTTCAACAGGTACATCTTAAAATTAAATTACGACAGCCTGCATGTGGAGTTCTGGACAAAAGGCGCTATGAAATACCCGCGCGGCGGTTACTTATTCCGGCCATTGATAACTACCCTGCCCATTCAGTCGGCACGCATCCGCGACAACCGCCAGATCAACAGCCGTTTTTTGTATG
>JBGTIL010000526.1:0-3517 GCA_041745695.1 Chitinophagaceae bacterium
ATTGCCTGGCAAATTCCGCGGCCGCGTTGCGTGTTGCTGCCTACGAGCACGCGCGAGATGCGGGCTGATGCATCTCCCCTGTTGATAGAACCGAGAGATACATGCCCGACAACTTCCCGGGTTAAGGTATCCACGGCTTTATAAATAAGCACTTCGGCAGCCGTCAAATCATTAGAATTTTCAATATACCAGTCAAGACTTTTTTCCGACAGGGGGAAACGGAACAGGGATCCTGCCCAGTTGGTCATCAGGTGTTCGTTGTCTATCCACTCCATGAGCTGAGGAAAATCATTTTTTTCGAAATAAACTAATTCAATCATTGTATCAAATCCATTTTTTATGAAGGCAACATGTCAACAGGCAATTGACGGACAGGCGCCTCGACGCTTATTAATTTAACAAACGAGACCTTGCTTTACGTGAGGCAAATACTAATTTTAGTTTTAATCTGCACTTATGAAATATTTGATGCTTCTTTTATTAGTCCCGTTCTTTTCTGATGCGCAGGAATGCAAAATTAAAAAAGAAGTTGACCCTTATTCAAGGGAAATGAAAATGACAACCGGCTTTAAGAAGTTTGGCAGCGGTGCCACCCAAACACTCGTATCGGCCGATGCCAATAAGACGGACATTGAACTTATTTTTTCTGTAAATGGGGGCGCTGAAGGTACCTGCTTCGACAATAACTCTGCAGCTGTATTTGTATACGAAGGCGGCAAGTTGAAGGGTAATTTTAAAAATAACAGTTCGATGAACTGCGAAGGTTTGTTTTCAATCAGCTTTCGTAATGTAGTTACCACTCCCGTAGCCTTGCGGAACCTGGCTACTAAAAAGCTCCTGACCATCAAGCTTACCGGAAACGCTAAGAAAGTTATAGAGCTTACGCTAACCGAAGCTGAGCAACAGTTGCTCATGAAAATGGCAGGCTGTATCATCGAAGATGCGAAAACTCTGATCAAGAAACCATAGGCACATCCGCTGTCTGCCGTTCCATTCTCTTCTGTGCGGTCAGCCGCTCTTCGCTCAATTCTTTTTGTAATTCCTTATTGATCATAACGCCTGCTTTCGCTCCCTCCGCCGCAGCCACCACCACAAAATGCATATCGCGTGCAGCATCACCTGCTACGTATAATCCGGGCGTTGCTGTTTGCTGAAAGCGGTTGGTTAAGATCACGCCTTTCCTATTCATGCTGCAGCCGAAGTTCTCGGCAAGCTCACACTGTTGTTCAAACCCGTTCACAAAAAAAATGGTGTCGCAAGCACGGGGCGGTTCTTTTTTGAAGACGATCTCCTCTAACTGCTTATCGCTTCCTATCAGTTTTTCAATCCGCCATTTAATAACCGTTATATCATTGGCTTCAAGCATGGCTTTTTGTGCCGGCTTTAAATAGTCTTTCCCATCGGTGTACAAAGTCACGTCGGCACTCCAGCCTTTCAGCGTGAGTGCAAGCTCAGAGCCGTCTTTGTCGCGCGCGTATACGCCCAGCTTCTGTCCTCTGATCTCCCATCCATCGCAATACGGACAGTGATGAACAGAATGACCGTACATTTCCTGAAAGCCCGGGATCTTGGGCACTTTGTCTATTAACCCGGTTGCTACCAATAGTTTACGGGAAGCATACATCGTACCTTCCTCATCCCGCACCATGAAAATGGATTCTTCGTTCCGGCGAGCATGCACAATTTTTTTTGAAGAAGTTTGCACGCCGTACTTCTCCAATTCAGTGTAAGCGATGCTGATAAATTCGGATGGTGGAATAGCGTCACGGGTGAGAAAGTTATGCATACCGTGCGACCACCGGTTACGGTACTGCGCGGTATCAAAAAGTAAAACGCTTCGCAGGCAGCGGCCTAAAACCACCGCCGCGTTAAGTCCGGCAGGACCGCCGCCGATGATGATTACGTCTTGGATGTTCATGAAGGAAAGGTTTCAAAAATTAATGCAAAACTGCAGGGAGCGCTTGCTTCGAGTGCGATGTCGAAAGATGTCGTCCATTCAAAGGTCGGTCAGGACAAGCAGGCGACGAAACCGGGTGTGCTAAAATAATTTTTGCGTTTCCACTATATTGCGTTGCAACACCATTTTCAGGATCACTGCGCTCTCCGTTTCTTCTATGCTCAGGGCTTTCGCAATCCTTTTTAGCAGGGCTTCCTCCTGGATGGCAAACTGGGCGTCGCTGAGACAGAGCTCTACACAGTAAGAGAAGAGTGCCAGTTCGTTTGTTGGACGAATCGTCTGAACCAAAAAGTCGAGGTAAGCTTCGTCATCACTGATGTTACGGTAGTAGGCTTTGTATTTCTGCATCTCATCTTTGAAGTTCATGTTCTTGTTCAGTCCGCTGCGCACGATCCTGTCGGAAAGGGCATTTAGTTCATCGGTTGTGTACTCACCATCCTTAAGGCAGCAATGAAAGAATAAATGTGTAATGGCTTCCTCCTGAGTTGTAACGGCTTGCTGAAACATGTAAATAATTTTCTCATGTGTTCCAACTTTGGTGCCAGCTGCAATCCTGTTCCTCATCATTATCAGAGGCTGACGCCAAAAAATTTGAGACGGCTGGTGGAGGCAAATGGGAATGGAGGAAACTGGAACGACAAAACACAAAGGCTGGTCTTCGCAGGCAAAGGCCTATTCAGCCGGGTATTCCATAAAAAATTTATCTTGGGCTAAAGAACAGTTATGTTGAAAGGATTTTTTTGCGCGCTACTTTCTATTGTTTTTCTATCAGTGAAATCCCAGCAGACCTTTTTGCACTGTGGGCGGCTGATAGACGGGCGCAGCAACGCTGTTCAATTGGAAATGACGGTAATCGTGGAAGGAGCGAAGATCACCGAGATACGGAAGGGCTATGCTGCTGCGCCAGGCGTACTCGTCATTGACCTCACAAAACAAACGGTTATGCCCGGACTGATGGATGCGCATGTGCACATTTCAAGCGAAACCAGTAAGAACAGGTATACAGAAACTTTCACCCTCAATCCGGAAGACTTTGCCTTTCGTTCAGTGGGTTACGCGGAGCGCACGCTGATGGCCGGCTTTACAACTGTCCGCGATCTGGGTGGTGTGATCACACTCGGTTTAAGAAATGCGATCAACAGTGGGTACATCAAAGGTCCGCGCATCATTGCCGCTGGAAAGAGCATAGCCACAACAGGCGGCCATGCCGATCCTTCGAACGGTGTAAAGCGGGAATTAATGGGTGACCCGCTTGCTAACGAAGGCGTGATCAACAGCCCCGAAGAAGCCCGAAAAGCAGTGCGGCAACGATACAAAGAAGGATCAGACGTTATCAAAATAACAGCTACCGGTGGCGTACTCAGCAATGCAAAAGACGGGGCCGGTGCTCATTTTACTGAAGAAGAAATACGGGCAATTATCAGTACAGCAAAAGATTACGGTTTTAAAACAGCCGCCCATGCCCATGGTGCGGAAGGCATGAAAAGAGCCATCCGCGCTGGTATTACGTCCATAGAACACGGAACATTCATGGACGATGAAGCTATCATGCTCATGAAA
>JBGTIL010000527.1:0-21599 GCA_041745695.1 Chitinophagaceae bacterium
CATACTGAACGAAACCAGGGAAAGGCCCGTTGCAATAACAGATATCACCAGGGCATCGGCAAGGTGAGGATACTGATTGATGTCCTTATCAATTAATGCGCCGATGGAAAAGTAACAGGCCAAGCCTACGAGCGTAGAAAAAACAAGAATAAAAAGAGAGGCTATAAATCCTGATCCAATGGCTTTACCTACTTCACTATCTTCATTTTTACCCCGGAGTTCTGCTATTTTTTGTTGTAACACTTCCCCAACGCCCGGGTCAACCAGTGTAACCCATCCCAGAATGCTTCCCGTTGCCAGCCAAACCCCGAGTGTATTGGCATCGATGTTTTTTAAGTAAAGGGGAAGTAAAAGAATGGAATTGAAAATATTTGTAAGCACCCATCCATACTGGAACACGAAGTTCCATTGTAATATTTTCTTATTCATCAACCAGGGTGGAAATTAAATGATGGGCAATAACGCACAAAGTACAACAACTGCTTAATGTTTCACAGCAGTGCCCACCCGGCGTGCGCCGAACCATGACCGTATTTCATCCTCGTTCATGTTTTGCCAATACCGCGTTGAGTGAATAATTTTTTTATCTTTTTGTATTAATTCTTCCGGGTGTGCCGCCAGCCCCTTCCATGCGCAGCCAAAGGGAAGGTTGCCAGATGCCAGATCACCCAGTTGAAAACCCATCGCCAGGGAAAGCAGCGCAAAAATGTGGTCTTCCCCGAGGTTCAACTTTATAAACTTATGATTTGGAAGCAAGTCGTGCTCATAAAGTTTGGCTACGAGTGAGTAACCAATGAAATAAGCACCTCCGAACACGCTCTCGCCTGCCCGATACCCATTGGCAAGAGCCTTTTTATACTGTTTTCTCAGCGCGATGTTGGCTATTGGTCTTTTAATAAATTTCCAGGTAGTAACGCCATTCAGTATCCGGTCTTTCGGCCAACCCAGGTCCCAGGGCATGCCGTGATAATCGAAAGGATACTGACCTGCGATACCCGTGAAGGGATGCTCCCGGAAAAGCGCAATAGCATCTTTTTCGGGTTCGGCACCTATTACAAGTGCATCTGTGTCAATTTTGAGCAGGGCGGTAAACTTGTAGTTGTGCAAGGCATGTTGGTAAGCCTCAGATAGCATGATATACAATCCAGCCCATCCCCCCATAGGCTTCGCGGACCTGATCACATCGGCCTCCGGAAAATCGGACTGTATTGCAGTTCCCAGTCCCTGGTGCGAATCGTCGGCGATAATAATTTTAAAGGAAGACCGGGTATAAAAAACGTAACTGCGTAAGGTGTCGCCGGCAAAAGCCACTGAGCTATTGGGCCCTACCGGTATCACAACAATCACATCAAAGTAGGGTTTCACAGAGCCAGGGGATATTGCTTATAGGAATCTTCAGAAAGACAATGATCATCGATTAGATCAAAAATCTCGGTGTCCTCAACGAGATCAAATTTACGGGCAAAAAGGGCTTCAGATTGTATGATGGATTTGAGGTCTTCTTTAACAATTACTTCCGGATGAGCAGCACTTTTGTCCCTCCACTTTATAAAACGAAGATTATCCGATGAAATAGACTGTCTTATTTTTTCGTCCTCGGCATTGAGCAGCAACATCTGGAAAAATACCTCGTCTGCTGCGAATGTATGCCGGTGAAACGCGGCATAAGAAGGATTTTTTGAAAGGTAGCCAAGTATATATTCAACGGCGTACATATCTACTATCCACCAACCCGAGCCTGCATACGGTTCCATCCCTGCAGGCATTTTTCTGCCAAACATCGGAGAAACGAGTGCCAGGAAGTTCAGCGCTTTAGCAGCATATTTCTGCGACTTGGTCAGCCCCCGGAAGTACTTGTCAACCCGGTAGAGTCCCCCATTGGGATGCCACTTGTCGTGATTGGGAATAGCAAAATATTCTATGAAAATGCTGAAAGGAGAAGCAGAAAAGAAGGCATCAATTTCCTGGTTGTTTTTAATCGGGTAATCCTGCCCGCTTAGGAGTATAACTCTTTCAAATCTTTCCCCACAGTCGCGCACTGCAGTCAGGCAGTTAAGCGTTGCCTGTACCAGACTGTACTCGCCCCAGTTGGTAAATACATTATCCACCCGGTTAACATGACTCCCAAGATCGAATACGATTTGAAAATCGAGGGACTCGGTTTTCTTATCCAGATGGACAAAAAAAATCGATTTTCCATCTCCCAATCTTCCAATCAAACGACGCACCTGCTCCGGGTTTTTGTGAACCAGAAGGATGTAAGCTTTTTTCATAACACTTCATCGCCTTTCTCACAAACCCACCTTGCTGCAGGATGAGCTTCGGCATTTTTTTTAGAAGCTTTCCAGCTGCATAACATGATCTTCCCCATAAGTTCTGCAGATAGCCACATCACTTTGCATCATCTCCTTAACCAACATATCGAGTGTATAAACAGGTACCCAGCCTAATTTTGTTTTGGCTTTTGTAGCATCACCAATGAGAAGGTCAACCTCTGTTGGCCGGAAGTAGGCTGCATCAATAGCCACTACTTGTTTTCCGATCGGTAGATTAAATTCGTCATTGTTGCAGGCAACTACAAATCCTTTTTCATCTATACCTTCTCCACGAAATTCTACAGTGATACCAACTTCAGCAAAGGCCATCTGTACAAATTCCCGCACCGGCGTAGTAACACCAGTAGCGATCACAAAGTCTTCAGGCTCGTCTTGCTGTAACATTCTCCACATAGCCTCCACATAATCTTTAGCATGACCCCAGTCTCTCCTGGCACCAAGGTTACCGAGGTAGAGAGAGCTTTGTAGTCCCAGGGCGATGGCTGCAACTGCTCTCGTTATTTTGCGGGTCACAAAGGTTTCACCTCTCAACGGACTTTCATGATTGAACAGAATTCCGTTGCAGGCATACATACCGTAGGCTTCTCTGTAATTCACTGTTATCCAGTAAGCGTATAACTTGGCAACCGCGTAAGGTGAGCGCGGATAGAAAGGTGTTGTTTCTTTCTGAGGCACCTCTTGCACCAGACCATAGAGTTCTGATGTAGATGCCTGGTAGATTCTTGTTTTCTTTTCGAGACCTAATATCCGTACTGCTTCCAGTAGCCGCAATGTTCCAATTCCATCTGCATTGGCAGTATATTCCGGGGTGTCGAAACTCACTTTCACATGGCTCATGGCAGCCAGGTTGTAAATTTCGTCGGGCTGCGTTTCCTGTACAATCCTGATAAGGTTGGTGCTGTCGGTAAGATCTCCGTAGTGCAGCTTGAACCTGATGTGAGCTTCATGGGGGTCCTGGTAGAGATGGTCGATCCTGTTGGTGTTGATGAGGGAAGACCTTCTTTTAATGCCATGCACCATGTAACCCTTTTCTAATAGCAGCTCGGCTAAATAAGCACCGTCCTGACCCGTAATACCAGTAATTAAAGCAGTCTTCATACCTGTTTGTTGTTGATTGTTGTATCAGCTCAAGGCTAATTTTGGTTGTGTATATAGTTGATCTCTGTATTGTTTGTAGGTGGAGGTGATGCCTTCCTCCAGTGCTATCGAGGCTTTCCAGCCGGCTGCAGTGAGCCTCGATACATCCAGTAGCTTGCGGGGAGTGCCATCGGGCTTAGAACTATCGAATACAATTTTGCCCCGGAAGCCCGTAATGTTACCAATTAAAGTGGCAAGCTCCTTAATGGAAACGTCTTCGCCTACTCCTACGTTTACCGGCTCTGGGCGGTCGTAGGTTTTCATCAGAAAAACACAGGCATCTGCCATGTCTTCCACATGCATAAACTCTCTCTTTGGTGTTCCTGTTCCCCAAACCACAACTTCAGCAGCATTATCTTCCGCCGCAGAATGGAATTTATTGATGAGGGCGGGCAGCACGTGTGATGTATTTAAATCGTAGTTGTCGTTTGGACCGTAAAGGTTAGTGGGCATTGCGGAAATGAAATTGCAGCCATATTGAGAACGGTATGCTTCACACATTTTCAGCCCGGCAATCTTTGCTATGGCATATGGTTCGTTGGTAGGCTCAAGCTCGTTGGTGAGCAGGTAAGCTTCTTTGATCGGCTGAGGCGCCATTTTCGGATAAATACAGGATGATCCCAGAAACAGTAATTTTTTCACGCCAGACAAGTAGGCATTATGAATGACATTGCTCTGAATCATGAGGTTCTCATACAAGAAGGCACCGCGGTATATGTTATTAGCCATGATACCACCAACCTTTGCTGCAGCAAGAAAAACATACTCGGGCTTCTCAGACTCAAAAAAATCTGTTACCGCCCGCTGATTACGCAGGTCCAGCTCAGCAGAGGTGCGCGTCAGGATGTTGGAATAGCCCTGGGCCTTGAGGTTCCGAACAATAGCACTACCAGCCATGCCCCTGTGGCCGGCAACATATATCTTAGCTGACAGCTGCATTGTAATAAGTATTTGATAAGTAAGGCTGATTAAGGTTGAGGATTTCCACGTTCGATTTTTCCACTTCGGCGTACATAGCGTAACCCAAAGACGGAAGCCGTACTTTGACGGTTTTATTTTTGACTTCTATTATTTCTCCTTCTCGCATCATGAGTGGTCCACCTACAACGCGGATCTGGTCGTTTACACTAACATCTATTTTCTCGAGCTGCACATTCTTATGCAGTTGAAGAAAACTTTTTATAATGTCTATCTCTTTATCCCTGATAACGGCGGGCTTACCCAACCAGTATACAAAATTGAGAACGCCGTCTGTTTGCCTTACCGCCAACTGTTCGGCAGCATCTGCACACACAAAAACGTAGCTCGTGAACAGGGGCTCCTCGATGATTTTTTTTCTGTCTGCCCATTGCTTGACCACTTTATTAAGCGGACAAAAATTCTCTACCCTTTTCTTGGTTAGTAATGAAGCAACTTTTTTCTCCCATCTTGGCCGGGTGTAAACTGCGTACCATTGCTTGTTTGTTTCCATAAAAAGATCTTAATAAATTATAATCAGGTTTATACACGGCTTCGCCTATCTCACTTACATAAATATGGAGCGCCGGTAATTGTTTTCATAGGATTTTGTAGTAATTACGTTTCCCTATCTACGTAATTTTTTTACATTACGGTCTTCCTGATTATTATATATGTAACCATATCCATAGCCATATCCGTACTCTTTATTTCCAAAGCCCCTAGACTGCACACCATTAAAAACAATGGCGACATTCTTGAGCTGATTGATCTTGTTGTCTTCGTCTATACGCTCAACAAAGACCTTCGGTGTGTACTTGTGACGAATGACATAAAGCGTTGCATCGCACAGTGGCGACAGGATGTAGGCATCCGTTACAGGACCTACCGGTGCCGTGTCTATTACGATGTAGTCATACAAAGAGTTCAGCCTGTTTAAAAGTTCTTCCACCCTGTCATTCATGATGAGCTCTGAAGGATTCCGGGGAAGCTGTCCTGTAGGTATTAAAAACAGATTTTCATCTAGATCTGTTTCCATAGTGATATCGTCAAGGTCACTTTCTCCCAGCAGGTAGTCTGTGATACCCTTATGTTCGTTGATGTTGAGCTTGTTGTTGAGTGAAGGATTGTTAAGGTCGAAATCCAGCAGCACCACCTTCTTGCCAGTGAGGGCAAGGGTAAGGGCCAGGTTAGAAGCAATGAAACTTTTGCCTTCGCCCGAAATAGCTGAAGTAACCAGAATGCGTTTATGTTTGGAATTGATACCAATGAAACCCAACGTAGTTCTCAACTTGCGGAACTGCTCAGCAATGAAAGTTTTCTTGTCATTTCCGATGACAATAGGATCCTTTGCAGCTTCTGCAGAAATTTCACCAATGATCGGATGAGACGTCAATCCCTCGATTTCATGCCTGAACATGATCTTACGGCTCAGTGATTCCTTAGCCATAATGCCACCCATACCGCCAATCAAAGCAAGCAGGAAAGCAGACAGGTAAATGATCTTTCTTTTAGGACTCACCGGAACACCGGAAGACTGGGCTTTGTCGATCACCCTGCTGTCGGGCACAGTGGAGGCGTGCGACAGTGCAGTTTCCTCTCTTTTTTGTAAGAGAAAAGTATAGATACCATTTTTGATGCCTTGTTCTCTATTAATGTCAATCAGCTCTCTTTCACGTTTGGGGATACCCTGTAACGCTGAAGAGTAAGCGCCGTTGGTAGCTGCCAGGTTGTTGCGACTGGCTGCCAGGCTTCTCCGTTGATTCTGCACGTTCTCCTGGATGCTCGGCTTTATTTTCGCGATCTGGTCTTTTACAGAGATAAGCAGTGGATTATTTTCAGCCGTTGTGCTCTTTAAAGTCTCATATTCCAGCTCAGCATTGTACAACTGGTTGACTAACAAAGACAAAGTAGGGTCGGTAACTCCCAGTGTTGACGGCACCAGACCCGTCCCTTTGTCTTTAGATTGAACGTAGCTGTCTACCTGTCCCAACACCGCCAGCTGCATATTGATCTCGCCAAGCCGCTGATCATTGGAACTTACATTCTCCAGGTATAGCCTTCCCTGTGTGCCGATATCCACAGACCCGGTGCTTGAACGGTAATTTTGAATTTTGCGCTCAATCGAATCAAGGTCGTGCTCCACGCTCTTCAGCCTTTCTTCAACAAACGAAAGCGTGTTGCCTGCGAGCGTATTCTTGTCGTTAATGATGGCTTTATTATACGCCAGGATCAACTGGTTTAGGATGTCTTCGGCTCGTTCGGGAACTTCGTCCTTCAAATTCAGATTTAAGATGCTGGACTGCTTGCTGGTGGTAGTAACCTTCAAAGATGTTTGAATACCTGCGGCTACTTCTTTCGGAGTGAGTAAAGTAAAATAGAATTTAGCATCCGATCTGGCTGCGGACGCTTTGGTAGCACTAAAGCGCAGACTACCGTACGGAGTAGATACCCACTGATCAAGCGGGTATTGCTTGCCGTCAATGTCAACTTTTCCGGCAGCATTATCCATAGTGAAATAAACCTTTTCTGTTTTTGCGATGCCCTCGGGATTCTGCACCCTGATCTTAATAGGGCTGGCAGTATAAGCGGGAACGCTCTTAATCCTGTTTTCCTGGTATACAGGAGCATACAAAGCAAGTGTGCTTACTACTTCATCGAGGAGTGTTCTTGACTGAATCACTTCCATTTCGT
The DNA here is from genome assembly GCA_041745695.1 of Chitinophagaceae bacterium. Classification (GTDB taxonomy): domain Bacteria; phylum Bacteroidota; class Bacteroidia; order Chitinophagales; family Chitinophagaceae; genus Flavisolibacter. Next base: position 7,125 of record JBGTIL010000527.1, read on the forward strand.
TTTCAATGATCTTCTTACTGGAGAGCACATTAAGCGACTCGAGCGTCTTGGATTCCTCGGCGCCTTTGCGTTCGTCCTTAATAAGGATTCTGGCATTTGCCTCGTACAGAGGTGTAGTATATTTCAGATAAAGCCATGAGCCGGTTCCTGCCAATAAGAAAAGGATCAGGAATACTGGCCAGTAGGGCATGTATTTAAATACCATGTCTCCGAGGATACTTGACTGTTTGTCCTCGGTGGCGATTCTGTTAGATGTGAGTAGTCTGTTAGATTTCATAAAAAAAATTTACCTACCGTGTAACACGGTCAATGACGATGGCGGCAAAAGACAACCCGCTCAGAATGATAGGCAGTATTTGAACCGTACGGCCGGAAGAAGCAATTCTTGCCTTGTTGGGTTCAACGTATACGATGTCGTTTGACTTCAAATAATAAAAGGGTGAATTGAAAAGCTCAGAGGTATTCAGATCGAGGCGCTTGATGATCTTTTGGTTGCCCTCTTCCCTGATTACCATAACATTTTCACGCTTTCCAAATATGGTAAGGTCACCAGCCAGACCAAGCGCTTCCAGGAGGGTGATCTTTTCATTGGGTACGTTGATAACAGTTGGATTAGCAACCTCACCCAGTACTGTTACCTTAAAGTTGAGATATCGCACACTAACGATAGGATCTACCAACAATTTTTTATCTGTCAGGCTGCTGACAATCACTTCTCTGAGCGCATTTCCAGTAAGACCGGCTGCTTTGACATTACCAAGGATGGGGAACTGGATATTGCCGTTCGCGTCTACCAGGTAGCCAGACGACTGCAGGGTTCCACCATTAGTAGCAGAGGAGGCGTTGGCGTAGGAGATATTAGGCGCGTTGAATACTGCGGAGGCCGTTGGGTTCAAACTGCTCACTGAAATACCCAACAGATCGTTTTTCTGTATAATGCTTTCTGGAATAACTGTAGTAGAAGGAAGCGTGGCATCTTTCTGATCAACAAAGTAGACCGATTTCCTGGTGCTGACACAGGATGACAAGAACAGAAAAAAGCTCAAAAGCAAAAGGAACGGTATTCTTACATTAATAAACATAATAATAGATATGGCTCAGTACATTCCCTCAATGGAAACGTCAAGGCTTACATGGATAATGAAATGGTGGTCTATTAAGACAGGATAAACAGGACAAACAAATGAATAATAAAACTAATACTTACGGTAAATAGCTTTAGGTGTATTGTTCGGTTCTGGCAAATTACACGCCAAAGAAATTTTTAATTCAGTAATAGCGCAAGCCAAAGGTTTGAAAGAATAAAGGAGCAATCTACGTTTCGACAACAGGTATGGATTCAATAGTAACGTGAATAATATGTTACCATTTATGCAGTTCCAATGGTCTTTCTCATGCTCCCTTTCGGGAGGCAATGAGCCTTACATTATGTAAGCCCGGTTTGGAAACAGATCAGCAAGCACCGTTTGCATCAGTATTTGCGTTAAACTTCGCCGAAATTAAAACAAAAATTTCATACATACTAGTTTACACCTACTTCCATGAGTAATTTTATACCCATCCGACTTAAATTAATGGATTGTTCATTCGAGGCAAGGTACTGTAGCTCAATTGTTCAACAGGGTTTTTAAACCAGGTGCCCTGGCTGACACGGAACCAAAGAGCTCATTTTATAGTTCAGACTTTCCTCGTTCTGCTTTCAGGAGGACGTTTGAATCATAAAAAGCGTTCAGGGGTAGCTTGATTTGGGTAAAATTTCATTGCAAGATTATTGAGGTGTAGTTGAATTCTGTAACAGAAGGCGTGGTCAGGTAATTGCTAATCTTCTAGCGTCTGATCCAATGAGTGGGCTGCATCTGGCACTCCCACAATCACTAAAAACTCATCGTTAGCATTTTTCAGTCAACCATATTTACTAACACTTCAACAAATTAACATGAAACGCATTTTGTTAGCGACATTTTTACTACCGCTTTTTTGCCTGGGACAGAAAATTGCACTCATCGATCGCCAGCTTCAAAAGCCGATCACCTATGTGGACAATATCAGCATGAAAAATATTGAACAGGGTTACTTTATCATTTATGAAAAAGACATCGAGGAAGTGGTGCAGCAGATTGAAAGCATGAAATCGCTGGTAAGTTCGAAAAAGCCCATCAACGCAAAAACAAAAAGCATCATTACCGGAAGCACTTATTTTACCTCAACTGGGAAAAACAATAATTATAATATAATCATGGATACGAAGGCGAACATGATGGGCGCATTTTTCGTGCTGTCATCGAAGTCCAAGTCTAATGAAGAAAACCTGGCAACCATGGATCGGATGATCGCTTATTTAAGAAGCGGAAAATCATAACACATTATTTCGGCGACAGAGGTTGCACGTTGAATTCCAAAACAACCCGCCGCATTCAAATAGTGCAAATAACAAATCCCGGTAACTCCCGGGATTTGTTATTTCTATCCTGCCTAAACGCGAATCAAACTTTCCGTTGCTTCGACGTCCTCAGCTCACCACCTACTGAAATTAATGCGCAGATGCCTGCAGCGAGCCCAGGCGTAGTTTAAGGAGTTAATACAACTTTCACACACGCTTCCTCCTTCTCATGAAAGATTTTGTAGCCATGTGCCACCTCTGACAGGGGCAGACGGTGCGTAATAATATCGTCTAACCTCACCCTACCCTCCACTACATATTTCAGTAATGCGTCTATATGCTTATGTGCCGGGGCCTGACCTCCCCTGAGCGTGATTGCTTTATCGAAAAACTGTCCGATAGGAAAATTATCGTAGGAGGTAGGATATACTCCCAGTACCGAAACAATACCGCCCCTGCGTACTGCACTCATTGCTGCTTCAATCACTTTCACTGAACCTTTTTCCAGGTTAATAACTGACTTTGCCCTATCGAGCAGGCTCCGCTCCGGTTCAAAGCCCACGGCTTCAACACACACATCGGCACCTCTTCCGTCTGTAAGCTCACGAATTTGTTCTACAACAGCCTTGGCGCCGTCTTTCCAAAGAATAGTCTCGCACCCGGCAGCCTGGCCGGCTTTGTCTAATCGATACTGTAAAGTGTCCACAATAATCACTCTTGCTGCGCCCCTCAGCCAGGCACTTTTCGCAGCCATGATCCCTACGGGACCAGCTCCAAAAATAGCCACAGATTCGCCGCCCTTCACTTCTCCCCAGTCGATGCCACTGTAGCCGGTTGGAAATATGTCGGTGAGAAATAACACCTGCTCATCTGTGAGATTGTCTGGCACAATGCGCGGACCAAAGTCAGCATAAGGCACACGCACATACTCTGCCTGTCCACCGTCATAGCCTCCATACAGATCTGTATATCCGAACAGAGCGCCGCCTTTTTCAGTGAGCAATCCACCTTCGGGTCCGTAATGATCGGGATTGGAGTTTTCGCAATGACCAGGAAGATGATGGTTACAAAAAAAGCAGGTACCGCAGGCAACAGGAAACGGAACAACTACCCGGTCGCCACGTTTTAGGTTTTTAACATTCTTTCCTACTTCCTCCACGATACCCATAAACTCGTGACCCAACACCATCGGTCTTGGCTGTGGTAAGCCGCCTGAATAAATGTGAAGGTCTGAACCGCAAATAGCGGTTGCTGTCACTTTCAAAATCACATCACTTTGCTCCTGGATTGTTGGATCTTCTACGGTATCATAAGTAACCTTTCCAGGGCCATGAATTCTTGCTGCTCTCATAATATAACGATTGATAGAATAATAAAAAAGCTGCGGATTATGTTTATCCGCAGCCGCGCTTAAGGTTTCGAGCTTCCGGATACTGGTTCAGATTGCTTCTTCATCTGATCAGCCAGCATCGTATCAGGAACAAGGTTGGACATGGCTATCTGTGCTTTGTTCTTCATACCGGAGACTACCTTATCGTCTCCCTTCATCAATGCATCATACCCATCTTTAGCCACCTTTGCAGGGTCGGCCAGCTTCGACTTATCCTGTACAATCTTTGAATCCTGCGCTCCTGCTTTATTGAAAAAGTCGGTATCCGTTGCTCCCGGCTGCAGCGCTGTGAGGATTACGCCACTGTCTTTCAGTTCGCTGATTAATGCCTCCGTAAAAGAAAGAACATAAGCTTTAGTTCCGCCATAAACAGCCTGGTAAGGCGAAGGCAGTTCTGAAACCACGGAGGCGAGCTGTAAAATTTTTCCGTTTTTACGAGCCACCATGTCTTTCACAAAATGATAAGTAAGCCGGGTAAACGAAACGATGTTCAAATGGATGATTTTCATCTGCGCTTCGAGGTCGCTTTCAGTAAACAAACCATATACGCCTTGTCCTGCATCATTTACCAGCACCTCCACTTCAAAGCCGCGGGCTTTGACTTCCTCATATAGTTCCGTAGCAGATTTTTCTCCGAAGAGGTCTTTGGGCATTGCCTCTACCTGTACGCCGTACGCGCGGGTACATTCACTGGCAAGCCGGTTGAGATCTTCTTCCGTACGGGCAACTGCTATTATATTAAACCCATCAGCTGCAAAAAGCTTTGCCAGTTCATAACCAATACCACTGGAGGCACCTGTAACCAGTGCCCATTTTCTATTATTTGATGCTATCATAAAAAAGATTTTAGTATAACATATGCTATAAACATTATACCATACTTCATGACAACTCAGCGCTAGCACTGGTATCTGGGCTTCTGGCGCCAAATATTGCTGACTGGTTTCCAGGTTTTTTTGCTGTGGTTGTCGGCCCGACAAGCTTCCATCGGTTTCATTGTGGTATCCAAAAAAGAGCGAACTCTTGTAATATCTATCCTGCTGGAAGAACCTGCGTACGATGAATGTTGGGCTCCTCACCGGTTGGATCTCAAATTGTTAATCAAACTTGAAAACCTCATGTCTATGTAATTGCAGAATCAAGTGGAACAGTTTTTAGGTCATGTATCCAAACATTTATAATCATGAAAGTCAGTGTCAATTTGAAACGAAAAGTGGTAGGAGGCAGTAGCCTCATGTTGTTAGGGATGGGTACCATGCTTCTTGCCTCACTCAGCTCTTGCGAAAAAGATGAGAACACCGATAATGCTGCTTACAGCCGGATACAACCGAGATTAGCAAAGCCCTCGTGGGGGCCAACGATCACGCCACAAATGCAGGCAGTAATTGAAACCTTTGATACTATTGCACCTGTTCCTATTTTTAATTTAACCCCGCAGCAGGCAAGGCTACAGCCCTCTGCAGCAGATGCAGCCGCCCGGGTAATGCGTAATTTTAATATCCCTGTACCTGCAAGGAATGTAGATACAATGGGCAGAGACATCCCCGTAGCAGGCGGCTCTATCCACCTAAGGATCTATACCCCGAAAACCGGCAAAGCTTCTTATCCTGTAATCGTTTATTACCACGGCGGTGGTTGGGTGATTGCTACTGTTGATACCTACGATGCATCGGCCGAGGCCCTTGCAGAAAAAACCGATGCGGTGCTTGTTTCTGTTGAGTATCGTAAAGGACCAGAATTCAAATTCCCCACGGCACACAAAGATGCGTTTGCTGCCTACAGGTGGACTTTGAGAAATGCAAGCACCATTAAGGGCGATTCTACCAGGATTGCGGTTGCCGGCGAAAGTGCTGGTGGCAACCTTGCCGTAGCTGTTAGCATGATGGCCAGAGACAGCAATGTTCGCAGGCCGGTGCATCAGTTGGCTGTGTATCCTGTCGCCAATAAAGATCTTAATACCGCGTCCAAGAATCAATATGCGGCTGCAAAACCCCTGGCTACCCCCGCGCTACCGTGGTTCCTGATGCACTATCTGAACTCACCTGCAGAAGCAGCTAATCCCCTGATCTCATTGGTAGATGCCAACCTAAGCGGTCTTCCAAAAACAACAATTATTGCCGCCGAAATTGACCCCTTACAAACGGAAGGGCGGCAACTGGCAACTAAGCTGATGGCTGCAAACACAGCCGTGACCTATAAGTTGTACCTCGGCGTAACCCACGAATTTTTCGGAATGGCAGCAGTTGTTCCGGAGGCAAGCGATGCCCAGGACCTCGCAGCAGCAGAGCTGAAGAAATCATTCTAAGGCAGAGCAGGTTCACAAGTACCGATATTCCGGGCGTCGTACCAGCAATACGGCCTCAACCAGATCACTAAAAGGGTACGAACGTTTTTTCATTTAAGCGTTTGTACCCTTTTATTTTATAACCGCTGCGCGAGAAATTGGCTTTCGTCCTGTTGCTCACTATGTACAGCATCACTTACACCTGCTGATGCGTGGGTCGCTTAGTGAAGCAGTGCAAGGAAGCAAATTAAAAAAAGGAAAAAGTACTTTTATGATGAGTTATTTTTAAATTTAAAAGTCTATCCCTGCCCCGCCGCTTTCCAGCAAACAACACCACACTAACTTCCTAATTTAATATGCAAACAAAATTGTTCCTGGGCGCCCGTGTACAAAAAATTTGCTTCCTAATTTTCCTATGCCTGTTTGCACACAGCCTTTCTGTGATGGCCCGCGATGTTGATTTCTTGCCGCCTGTTCAGGGCACTGTATTAGCAGCTACCAGTGGCGAACCAGTTCCGGGCGCCACGGTTACCATCCAGGGCAAAACCGCTACGGTAGCCACAGATAGTGAGGGCAGGTTTACAATTAATGCAGAGGTGGGCGACGTGCTGATCATTTCTTCCGTTGGTTTTACCAGCTTCCAGTTAACCGTTACCACTGAGGTAAGTTACAGCATCAGGTTAACGCCAAGTGATGCCAGCCTGACCGGCATCACTGTCATTGGCTCCAGGGGCAGACCCAGAACAGATGTGAGCCGCCCGGTTCCGGTAGATGTAATCAGCTCAAGAGAATTGGAAAATACCGGCCAGGTAGACCTGGGGCAGATGGCACAGTTCACCTCACCCTCGTTCAATTCCGCTAAAAACGGCATCAATGGAGTAGCCAATTTTGCCGACCCTGCTTCATTAAGAGGAATGTCTCCCGACCAATCCCTGGTTCTGGTGAACGGAAAAAGAAGACATCAGTTTTCTGCCATCAACAATAACGTAACTGTCGGCAAAGGCACTGTAGTAACAGACCTGAACAGCATCCCCTCACTCGCTGTGGACCGTATGGAAATATTAAGAGACGGTGCCGCGGCCCAATATGGCTCAGATGCAATTGCCGGCATCATGAACCTTGCACTTAAAAAAGGCATCAACACAGGCACGCTGAAAACGCAGGTCGGCGTTACCAAAGAAGGAGACGGTACCACAGGTCTGGCAGCCCTGAATTATGGACTCGGGCTGGGAAAAAAAGAAAGCTTCTTCAACTTCACACTGCACTACCAGTACGCTGGAGGAACAGACCGGGTTGATCCTTTTACAGGTGTCATTTACAACAGCAATAAGGCAACAGACGACAGCATCAGGAATGCAAGGGGCGTTTGGCCCACCGGAAAGCCTGCCTATGTTACAACCTATGGCAGCAATCAAACGAAGGCATACCAGGCCTTCGTCAATGTGGGCTACCCACTACGCAACAACTGGACGCTGTATAGTTTCGGGGGTGCCTCCAGAAAGGACATTCTTGCTTATGGATTTTTCAGGAACGCCCGGGCAGGTGATGCCAACTCCAACCCGGCTGTTTTTCCCGACGGTTATACGCCGGAGTTGCCGGGAACAACCGTAGACTATTCTTTGTTTGCAGGTTTGAATAAGACTTCTGTAAACGGCTGGAACATTGACCTCAGCACTGGTTACGGTTTAAACTACCTCGACCTGTATGCGAACGGCACAACCAATCCATCGCTTGGAGGAGCGTCTCCAACCGACTTTTATGTGGGTAGAAACAAATTTGGACAAAGCACTACAGAGGCTACTTTCAGTAAAAACTATAATGGTGCCTTCGGTACCAAATTCGTCAACCTTGCCTTTGGAAGCCAGTTCCGGATAGATAATTTTCAGATGAGTGAAGGCGATTCCTCTTCCTACAAGATCGGACCGCTTGCCGCTTCGTCCAACAAAGCTCCCGGCAGCAGTGGACGCCCGGGCATCTCCCCTGCAGACAGGGCCAACGAGAACCGGTCGAACATCGGTGTTTATATAGACGTGGAAAGTGATATCACAGAACGACTGCTTCTTGCAGTTGCAGGCAGGTATGAAAACTACAGCGACTTTGGCGGCAACCTGTCGGGGAAACTAGCCACGAGATTAAATCTTACAAAGAACTTTGCCCTCCGCGGATCCATCAATCGTGGTTTCAGGGCACCATCCCTGCAGCAGGTCTTCAATAGTCAAACCACCTCTACCGTTCAGGCAGGTGCCATCCGGCAAACAAAACAATTGCGAAGCGACGATCCAAGGCTACAGCCGCTGGGCATAGAAGATCCCCAGCCAGAGCTCAGCTGGAATTATAACGTCGGGCTTACTGCAAAAGCAGGCAGCGGCTTTTTGGTAACCCTGGATGCTTACCAGATAGATGTTCAGAACCGCATCATCATTTCAGAAATTCTTGCTGTGTCCAGTGCTATCCCTGCGTTACAAGCAGCTTTCCCCACAGCAACAGGCATCAGAGAAGTAACATTCTTTACCAACCACACTAATACCCGTACCAAAGGCATCGACCTGGTAACCTCGTATAAACGGGCCCTTTCTGCCAGCAGGAGCTTTAATGCCAGCCTTGCTTTTACCTTTAATAAAACAGAGATCATTTCTGAAAAATCCACGCCCAAAGAACTACAGGCAGGGGCTGCTACGAAAATTAAACTGATTGACACGGTGAGTATTTCACTGATCGAATCTTCTCAACCACGCAATAAAATCCTGGCGAGTGTGGGCTATCAATTTGGCAGGTTTAATGTAACTGCCAAAGGAAGTTATTTTGGTGAGGTGATAGCCTGGGAAAAGCCTGCAGGTCAGCCGCACAGAAGCCAAACGTTTGCAGGTAAAACCCTGACAGATGTTACACTTCACTATAATGTTAGCAAAAGGTTTTCAATCACATTGGGTGTTAACAATCTCTTCGACGTGTATCCAGATAAGGTGCTGGCGAACTACGCGTCTTACTCGAACGGGCAAATTCCCTATACACGAAACGCGAACCAGTTTGGCTTCAATGGATCTTTTTACTACAGCACACTAACTCTGAAATTGTAACCGCTTGGCCCTACAAGTGTCGCTATGGCCCTGCCTTTAACTGTAATTGTTGGTACTGCTCTGAGCAATCTTCATAGCTGTGGTCAGGGAGGTAACAAACAATATAACGGAGTAACCACGAAGAAACAACGAACTTTCATTTCAGTAAATCTCCATTGCACATTGGATAAAATAATTCTTCTGGTTGTATGCATGGCAGCAGGCTTGGCCATACGGCGCTTTCGTATACTACCGCCCGACAGTTACAAAGTACTCAACGAACTGCTAATCCATTTTTTCATGCCTGCGCTTATACTGGTGCAGATCACGCAGTTCACCTTCGATAGCCGGTTCTTATTTCCCATCCTTGTTGCCTGGATCATATTTTCGTTGGCCATAGTTTTTTTTCTTGCTGTCGGCAAGTGGCTGAAGGCGCCGCCCAAGTCGGTAGCTGCCCTGATTATTACAGGGGGCATCAGCAGTACCTCCTTCCTCGGCTTTCCTATTTTCGAAATGCTTTATGGCCGAGAAGGTTTGCAAGTTGCCATACTCATGAGCCAGGCCGGTTCTTTTCTCATTGGCATCACGCTCGGCGTAGCAGTCGCATCCTGGTATGCCTCTACCACTCCATCAATCACAGAGATCAGCAAAAATGTGATAAGGTTTCCGCCATTTATAGCGTTTGTAGTTGCGGTACTATTAAACATTTCAGATATACATTTTCCGGTTGTAATAAGCGACATGCTACTGCGCTTAAGCGGCCCGTTCACGGTGCTTGCACTCCTGTCGGTAGGTATGCAGATCAATTTATCGCCACAAGTAAGTAGCGGCAAGCTGTTACGCATAGGCTTATTATATAAGCTGGTGCTCGCACCATTGTCTATATTTTTGTTGTACAGGTTCGCTTTTAATCAGGGGTCTTTTATAACAAGCATCAGTGTAATGGGAGCTGCCATCGGACCTATGAATACCGCGGCTGTGATAGCAGAAAAGTATAACCTCGATGCTAACCTGGCTTCCCAAATGGTTGCTATTGGTATTCCGCTTTCTTTACCAGTATTGTATTTTATTCATTATTTTTTGAAGTAGGTCATCATGAAGAAAATAATTACCAATCTTACTTTTTGGGTGATCACAGCCATCACCGCGGGTGCCTTGCTGGGCCATTTTGCACCCGCAACAGCTGTTAAAATGCAGATCCTGGGCAAGCTGTTTATTGAAGTAGTGAAGCTGTTTATCTACCCTATTATCTTTCTTACTATATCACTCGGCATAAGCGGTATGGGCGACCTGAAAAAAGTAGGCAGGGTAGGCGGAAAAGCACTCCTGTATTTTGAGATCGTAACTACCCTTGCCCTGCTTATTGGGATTGTGGTAGCATGGCTAATTCAACCCGGAAGCGGCGTCAATACAAGTGCAGTGCAGGGCGGCGATATCTCCACGTACACAGCCAGCGCAACGAAATTCAGCTGGCTGCAGTTTTTAAAAGATAATCTCACCATACAAATACTCATTGCATCTATCTTGTTTGGCATCTTTCTGAGCAAATACAGCGGCAGACAAAAACTAATTATACCGCTTACCATTGCCTCAAAATATGTGTTCAAGGCGCTTCACCTCGTGATGCTTTTTGCACCTATCGGCGCTTTCGGAGGCATGGCATATACAATTGGAAAATATGGGATAGCTACTTTACTGCCCCTGGGCAAACTGATGATAACCGTTTATGTTACGATGGCTGTGTTTGTGTTCGTGATTCTAGGTTTAATTCTGCGTTACTACAAGATCAGCCTGTGGGACTTTTTAAAATATATCAAAGAAGAACTGTTGATCGTGCTGGGCACTTCCTCATCAGAAGCAGCACTGCCCTCACTGATGGAGAAACTCGAACGCATGGGCTGTTCCAAGCCTGTTGTAGGACTGGTGGTGCCGGCAGGTTATTCTTTCAACCTCGATGGCACCACCATCTACCTGTCGATGGCCGTTTTGTTCCTGGCGCAGGTGTTCAATATTGAGCTTTCATGGGGACAAATCTTTACCATCATAGGTATATTGATGGTAACATCGAAGGGCGCAGCAGGGGTTACAGGGAGCGGGTTCGTCGTGCTGGCCTCAACGCTAAGTGCTGTGAAAGTGATTCCCATCGAAGGGCTTGCACTGCTTCTTGGCGTAGACCGCTTCATGAGCGAAGCAAGGGCAATCACGAATTTTATTGGCAACGGCGTAGCCACTGTTTTCTTAGCCAATAATGAAAAGGAATTTGACAGGGAACAAATGAAAATTGCGTTTTCGAATGAGATATACGAGTACGCTGTAGATGAAAGCCCGCCAGTCAAGGAAATCGTGGAAAAGGAGGGCAATAAGGTGGAGGGTTAACTGGTGTAGCCTATGAAAACAAACGATAAAGCTCCCGGCAAGAAAGTGGATCTGAAGCAAAGCAGGGGCGCGTTGCGGGTAGGCACCAGTGGTATTGTTGTACCTGGCAATAAACAATCTTTCCCCCTGGCGTTCCAGGATAAAAGCCGGCTAAGCTACTATGCGTCTTTGTTCAACACGCTGGAATTGAATAGCACATTCTACAAAACACCGATGCCTTCCACGTTTGAAAAATGGTCGCAGGAGGTACCTTCTGATTTTAGGTTCACAGTAAAATTGCTTAAAGATATAACGCATGTAAAGAACCTGAGCGTTGATCCTGAAACGATCGCGGCTTTTCTACGCACCGCCACTCACCTCGGTCCCGGCAAAAGCTGCCTACTCATCCAGTTCCCAGCAAGTATCACTTCCGATTTTATAAAGGGCGTTGAAAAGGTTCTAAAAATCATCCATCAACTGGATAAAGACGGTGCCTGGCAAAAAGTGGTGGAATTCCGCCATCGGAGTTGGTACACCAAACCTACACTGCGGTTACTTGCCAGATACCAGGCGGCTACGGTATTGCAGGATATGCCCCGTTCCAACAACCTGGATGCAATAGTTGATGGTCCTGTAGGTTACTTCAGGTTTCATGGACCGAAGGGCGATTACCGGGGTAGCTACGATGAAACTTTTTTGAAAGAACAGGCCAACAAAATACAGCTCCTCCTACAGGGAGGCAGGGACGTATATGTTTATTTTAATAATACGATGGGTGATGCGTTCAACAACGCCATGCTACTGAAACGGCTGGTGGATGGAGATGCCGGTTCGTGAGTCATTGTTGCCTGTGACCACCATGGTTAGCACATGCATCACCATTGCAGCTTCGATTGCCTGTTCTACCCTTGCCGATTTTAGTGTGGAGCATGAAAGGCAGTTCGGGTGGGGTTTGCGCCTGCTGTGTTCTTTAGTTTTGCCAATACCCAGGCCCCTACTTTTTGTCCTTGTTCCAGTCCGTTATCGATCGCATCCATGAAATGTATGCCGCCATAAAAGCGGCTTAACGCAGCTTCTGCTGCGGCTTGTTTAAAAGACGTAAATTCTCTGGGGCCAAGGCCGTACTTCATTTCTGTTGAGTCGGTAAACCGAAAATCTGCACCAAAGAAGCCGGTTAAAATGGTTGCTGAAGCAGCGGAGATCGTAGAATGTCCGCTCACATATTCGGGAAATGGCGGTGTTTGCAGCAAAGGCGTCCACGAAGGGTCGATGAACTTCCGGATGGCTGTTTCCGGACGTATCCTGTTACTCCGGTACTTCTCCGCCCAGCAACAGATAAAACCATCCATGAGTCCTACAGACACAGTGCTGAAAATTTGCATGGTTTCATTGAAACGGGTTCCTGCTTTCCTGCAGGCAGCACCCGTAATGCCAAGCCAGTGCGCACCAGGGGATATTTTTTTGAGCCCTACCAGAAGGTGGCCATTATCCTGTACAGCAAACGGGTTGCAGTCCCAGTAAGCCGCCATTAACCTGTGTGCTGCAGATAGTGTATCGGTATAGTTTTGCAGCATCATGGCATAGAAAGCAGAGCCTTTCTCAACTGAAAAAGCAACAGGCGGCGCTGGCTGGAACTGTGTGTCGGAATCGAGCGTCATTGGTCGTAACGATCCAAAATGCGGCTCCACTGCAGCCATATAAGCAGGCGGTGTCGGATACCAGGCTCCCGCAGTTTCTGTTGGCGTGTACCTTGCATAGTTACTGATACGGTTGTAACCGTCTGCCTTTGCATAGGCAAGCACGCGCCGGCTGATAGCTAAGGCGTAGGACCTGGAGCTCTCAATCTCTTCTTCTGAAATTCCGGCTTTCTTGCAGGAGTCTAAAAAATGTTGCTCAAACGCATCAAACAAACGCCCCGATGGCTGAAGCTTTTTGGCAGTTTCCATCATCGCCAGCAGGGCAGCAAGCTCGTAGGAGTAGCCGCTAATGGAATCCGGTTTTTTTAAGTGCGGATACCCGTTCAGTATACCATACATGCTTCTAAACCCTGAATCTTGCTGTGCTATTACTTCGTACCCAGCAAGACAGGCATAAGAAAAGAAACGGGCTGCCAGTGGTGGGTTAGTTACATCATGCACCATGATGTCGGTCATCTGAGTGATCACATCGCTGATATGATGGTTGTCGAAACGAACGGGTTTCCGGCTTCCGGGTTTACAGCCGAAAACCATAACGATCAGTAGCATAGCCGTTACACACCTGGTCATGGTTTACTCTGTTTATAAGCCTTAATACCCTGTTGATTGATACCGAAAAGCAGGGTATTACTAATGTTCAACACGCTCCGTACATCGCCGCTTAAATGAAAACCACTCTGTGTTTGGGGCACATAGCTGAATGTACCGTTACCGGCACCTTTCAATAAAACGCCATAGTTGGCATCGCTTTTCCCAAAACGCAAACGCGCCCGGTTGATGTTTCCGCAAAGCAGCAGGTCCTGTTTACCGTCGCTGTTATAATCCATGGCTGTTATGGTGAACACCGGTGCATATTGTGCCTGGTGTGGTAAAGGCTTTTCATGAAACTTTCCGTCACTTCCTCTTTCAAACAAAGTAGTAGTTAAATAATTTGCTTTTAAATGCGCAGCACCTTTCAATTCATCCGCTGTGAAAATAGCAGAAAGCGTAGCGTCTGCGTAGCTTTTATAGTCCTGGAAGCGAGAACGCATGATGCTCATCTGATCGAGCAGTTCATCTCTAAACACATAAGGAAAGGATTTGCCCTGCATATAAAAGCAAAGAACCGGGTCTACTGAGCCATTATCATCAAAGTCCTTATAATACATTTCTGCAGGTTGTGCATCACTGACCTTACACTGTGAATTAGTTCCCTCATTGCCAACCACAAGGTCCTGCTTTCCGTCAGCATTGAAATCACCTACCAGTATTTTGTTCCACCAGCCAGCATATTCTTTGTCAAAGAAGTCTTTGGTTTTGTTGTCAAGCTTAGT
>JBGTIL010000528.1:0-6291 GCA_041745695.1 Chitinophagaceae bacterium
TAGTTTGGGGATCTCCCTGCATATGCATCAGTATATAGGGCACTTTCAATTTCGCTACCGTGGGTAAAAGCGCCGGGTCAATCGTACCCCCGCTGATGTCGTTGACCATACAGGCGCCGGCTCCAATAGCAGCATCGGCCACCGAAGCATAAAAAGTATCAATAGAGATCAATGCTTCAGGAAAATGTTTGGCGATGGCTTCCACTGCGGGGATCACCCTGGCGCGCTCTTCTTCTTCACTCACCCGGCTGCTCCCTGGCCTTGTACTTTGTCCGCCGATATCCAAAAAGCTGGCACCTTCTGCAAGCATTCTTTCAGCAGTTTCTAGCACCTCTGTTTCCACCGAATGCCGGCTTTGCTGATAAAACGAATCGGGAGTTGTATTGATGATACCCATCACGCGGGGTACATCAAAGTTGACTAACTGGCTCTTACAATTGATGGTAATCATTACGGCTACTTGCTTACTTTTGAAGCCAATGTAGGTAAATTTAATGACTGGGTATGCAGATCGAAAGTATGGAAAAAACAGAAATACAATACGACGATGTAATGGAGAGGTGCCGTGATATCTTCACGAAAAAAACACAGGACTACGGAACCTCGTGGCGGGTGTTACGCCCAGTATCCATAGCAGACCAACTCTACATCAAAGCATTGCGCATCCGTACTATACAGGAAAAACAGGTTCAAAAAATTGATGAGGATATTGCCTCGGAGTTCAGGGCTATCGTAAACTACGCTATTATCGGAAACGTTCAATTGGCTGTAGCTGCCGACACAAACGAGGAGCTGGTACCTGAAGAGGCATTGCAGCTTTACAAGGTGGAAGCCGCAGCCGCACGGGAGCTGATGCTGGCTAAGAATCACGACTATGGCGAAGCCTGGCGGAACATGAGCCAGGAAAGCTTTGTTGACCTTATCCTGATGAAACTGTTGCGCATTCGTCAGATCATCGCAAACGGAGGCACTACATTAATTAGTGAAGGCATCGATGCCAATTATTACGACATCATTAATTACGCTTCATTCGCTCTGATCTTAATTGCAGAAAAAAAGCATTAACATGATGAAGACTTCGGTTACTGCTGTCCGTGGAATTGTTGGAGGTCTATTTATAGTCTCAGGGTTGATCAAAGCCAACGATCCCATCGGCCTGAGTTATAAAATGGAGGAGTTTTTTGAGGTTTGGAACGCATCCCTCAAAGACGGTTCATTACTGGAAAACTTTTTACATTTTTTGAATGCTCACTCCCTGGCCCTGTCCCTAATAATGAATGGCCTTGAGATCCTGGCAGGCATAGCTCTGATCATTGGATGGAAAAGAAGGTTTGTGCTCGGACTCCTTTTGGTGCTGATTGTATTTTTTACGTTCTTAACCGGGTTTGCTTTCTGGTCGGGTAAATTTAAAAATTGCGGTTGTTTTGGCGATTGCCTCCCTATAACACCGCTAACTTCTTTCATCAAAGACCTTCTTCTGCTGGCGATGATCCTCTTCCTGTGGGCTAAGCAGCACTACATTGTTCCATTGCTCGCAACAAGGCGGATGGCCTTCGTACTCGTTCTGAGTGTGATTCTCCTTGCAGGTTTGCAATGGTACGTGCTGTCGTACCTGCCCTTTGTAGACTGCTTACCTTTTAAAAAGCAAAACAATATTGCCGAGCAAATGAAGATGCCTGCCAATGCAGTATCTGATAGTTTTCGGATGAAATTCATCTACCAGCGCGACGGTAAAAAATTCGAGTTCGGTCCGGAAGAGTTGCCTGCCGACCTGGCTTCTTACACATTTGTCGACCGCACACAGGAGTTGGTCAGGCAAGGCAATGCAGAACCGCCAATCAAGGGATTTGCGCTGACCTCCCTGGATGGTGTAGATTTTACTTCAATCATTCTTGCAGAGCCTGCTGCCGTACTGGTTTTCGCACTCGATTTTAAAACAGTTGCTCTCTGGGTGGCAGCATTCAATAAACTATACGTGGAAGCCAGGAAAAAAAACATACCGGTCTTTATAGTATCGGCGGATGCTGCCAGAGGCAAGGTGATTATGGCGCCCCTGATTCCTGAAGAAGTAGTGTTCTTAGCCTGCGACCATACGGTGGTGCGCACTGCAGCACGAACCAATCCTACATTCTACCTTATTCACAGGGGAACCGTTATGGCTAAACAGGGTGCCAGCAAGATCGACTACCTGTTGCCTCAATTGTAAGCGCCTTACCGTACCTTCCACCGGTGACACTCTTCATTATAAAAAAACTGCTTTATGGTCTCCTGGTCTTGGCCGGTGTAACTGTACTTGTATTTTTTCTTTTCCAGGGTTTTGGCGATCCTTCACGGCTGGTGATGGGACAAACCGGCAATGCCGCAACCCAGGCGGCCATTCTCGATGAACTCAATCTCGACGATCCGAAATGGAAACAATTTATTTCCTATGTGAACGATGTGTCGCCCCTCTCTGTGCACACAAAGAAAGATATTGCCGACAATGACCTCAGGGGACTATTCCTTGGCGGCAACACAAAGCTTGCTTTGAAACTTCCTTACCTCCGTAAGTCCTATCAAACCAGGGCACCCGTTTGGCAGATACTGATGGAAGCCCTGCCGGGTACGCTGCTCCTTGCTTTTTCTGCAATGCTCATTGCCATCATCATCGGCATTCCGCTTGGCGTTATTTCGGCAGTAAAGCAAAATACCTGGGTAGACAATACAGCCATCTTCTCCAGTATCCTTGGAATATCGGCGCCTTCATTCTTCACAGGCATCGTGATGGCTTACGTGTTCGGCTTTGTGCTCAACGACTACACCGGGTTAAACATTACAGGTAATTGGTTCGATATGGATGCCACTACAGGTGAAAAAAAACTAACCCTTCAGAACCTGGTTCTCCCGGCGATCACGCTTGGCATCCGACCTCTTGCCATCATCACTCAGCTCACCAGGAGCTCGATGCTCGACGTACTCAATCAGGATTATATAAGAACCGCGTATGCGAAAGGGCTGAGTAGAAGTCACGTCATCTGGCGCCACGGATTGCGCAATGCATTAAATCCTGTCATCACAGCCGTTACCGGTTGGTTTGCGGAATTGCTGGCCGGGGCATTTTTTATTGAATATATTTTCGGTTGGAAAGGCATTGGAAAGGTGACGGTAGATGCACTTGAAAAGCTGGACTTTCCCGTAGTGATGGGGTCTGTACTTATTTCAGCTGCCTTTTTTATACTGATCAATATTTTGGCAGATATTCTCTATGGAATTGTAGACCCCCGTATTCGTCTCGGGTAGCAAGGGACTCATCGTTTGTTGATTGCTAAACTTCGTCGACCAGAGCACCAGGGTATTGGTGCCATTACTGAATTACAACCTCTTTAATATCGCTGTTACCAAAAGCCTCGTTCACGCGGCTTCTGATCTTTTCTTTCTGGTACAGCAGTTCCTGCTTAAGGGGAGCCACGTTAGTGGTAATGAAAAGTGTTCCGTTGATGATGTGTATTCTGTCTGTATACCGGGCAATCGTTTTACCCATCAGCTTCTCCCAAATTTCGTCAATTTGAAGCGCCTGGATATCCCCCTTCAGGCGACTGCCCTTTAAAAATTGCTGGATCGCATCTCCAATCTTGTACTGCCCCATTTGCCGAAGTTAGGATGTAGATTTTATTTTTTCATGCGAATTGCGTCTCTAAGACTGGCTTAGTGAAAACAGTAAGAAACGTGCAGATTCTCATAGTGGCACCAGCCCGTAACCAACGCCCAGACTGTTCAGTGTACTTTCCAGTCTTCCACGCGAGGTGTCGGTGATAAAAATCTGCGCTTCCTCGTCGGCTGTGACCCGCGTCAGCAAATTAGTGATCCGTTGCTCATCTAATTTTTCAAACACATCATCAAGCAATAGAAGCGGCGACAACTTCTTTTCTCTTTTAATCACTTCTACTTCCGCCAGCTTCAACGCAAACAATAAACTTTTTCGCTGCCCCTGGGAAGCAATACTCTTAAAGGTTTGTTGGCCCATAGTGAACACAAGATCATCCTTATGAATGCCGGAAGAGGTGCGCTGGACAAGCAGGTCTTTTTGCCGGTTGTACTCCAGGAGTTCCGCCATACTGCTTTCTAAAAGCTCACTTTCATAAACCGACATTATAGGCTCATACTGTTGGGCAATTTCGTTATACAAAGCCTTCACATCAGGCAGAAACTGAAGTAAAAACTCCTTCCGTTTTTTAAAAATGGCGTCGCCTTCCGGTATCAACTGTTCGTCAAGCACATCGAGCACCGAGAGATCGCGATTGGTGTAATTGTCGTTGTACGCTTTTAAAAAAGAATTACGCTGCTGTAAGATCTTCGTGTAATTGATAAGGCTTTGCAGGTAACCACTATCGAGCTGAGAAAGCAGGGTGTCAACAAACTTTCGCCGGTCTTCACTGCCGCCGATGATCAGCTGCACATCATCAGGCGCAATCACAACACAGGGGTAATGGCCAATATGCCTGGAGAACCTGCTATAAGGTTCGTCGTTGAGCGTAAATTCTTTTCTTCCGTTTTCACGAAGTATGCAAACTGCTGATTCTTCCTTACTGTTTAGCGTGAAGTTCCCTTCCACCCGGAACCCCTGGTGTCCGTGTTGAGTTACCAGACTATCCTGGCGGGTGAAATAACTTTTTGTGAAACACAGATAATGAATGGCATCAAGCAAATTCGTTTTACCCATTCCGTTGCGACCGCAAACTCCTGTGATCCGCTCGCCGAAATGAAGCTCGCGGCTGAAGTAATTTTTAAATTGATACAGGGCGAGAGAATGAAGGAATAAGCTCAAGGTTCAGCGTTCAATCCCCAAGTTTACTATATTTATCTTAATTGATGGTAATGATGCCGTAAGCCTGCCTGGCCGCACTTCACATCCTGCCAATAATTGGGGTTTTATTGCGTTTCAATCCAGCCCCTGAAATTTTTTCGATTACCCGTGTACTACCATGAGAAAACTGTATGCTTTTGCTTTGCTAATGTTGCTGTTCGGAGCTTCCGGACAGAACCTCCTGGCACAGGTGGACACAGGCAAACGGTTAACTGTCGATTCTTACATCAGAAAGCAAAAGGGTATCATTGGAAAGCTTGCAAAAAACCTTCTGGCAGATACCTCTGCCGAAAGTACTGTAAACGTCCTGCTCCGCAACGACCTCCCATTTCTTGAATTTGAAGGGCTCATCATCCGGCATATCACTGTGCGTCCGCTCGATTTTGGAATCAGCATCGGCGACACTACCAAGGCCCTGAACAACAAACTCACCCGCCTGGTAAACGGGATGCACATCAACACAAGGCAAAAATTCATTCGCCGCAATTTGTTCTTCGGCTCCGGCTCGCCGCTGTCTTCCTTTCTCCTCGGCGCCAATGAGCGACACCTGCGCGACCTGTCCTATATCACCGATGCGCGGATCATGGTCAACCGCGTAGACAACAGTCCCGACTCCGTTGACATCACCGTTTTAACCAAAGACGTTTACTCCCTCGGCGGAGGATTCGACATGGGACGTATCGACAAAGTGGAAGTCAGGGTTGAGGAAGATAACCTTGCTGGCCGTGGTGACCGTTTGCAACTACAGACGCTTTTTGACAGTGAGAGAAAGAAACGATTTGGATATGGGTTCGAACTGGTGCGGCGGAACATTGGCGGAAGTTTCACCGATGCCTACATAGGGTATAAAAATTTCAACCGGTCTTTTACGACAAGAGATCCCGAGGAAACGATCTCCTATGTAAAACTGATCAAGCCACTGGTGCATACCTACATGAAATGGACCTATGCTTTGGAGGCAAGCATTAATGAAACGGTTAATATGTACTCACCCGATTCCGTTTACCAGAGAGAAGCAAAATATAAATACAGCCTGGTGGATGCATGGGCAGGCTGGAACATAAGCGCTGATAAACTCTGGGTGAACAATAATGCCCGGAGACTCAACTGGCTTGTTGGGATGCGCATGCTTAAAAGAGAATTCGAACATCGGCCAGGCGATTTTAACGGGAAATACTTTTACCGCTACTCCGATTTTTCTGCGGTACTGGGGGCGGTGTCTATCTTTCGCCAGAACTTTTACAAAACGCAATACATATACGGCTTTGGTCGCAATGAAGACGTACCTGAAGGTGTAGACTTCTCTCTAACAACGGGCTGGACAAAGAAACAGGGTAGGGAAAGACCTTATCTTGCGCTTGACTACCAGCGGTATTTTTTTACGCCAGGCGCCCATTATTTTAATTTTACTCTCCGGGGCGGTAGCTTTTTCTATCAGAAAAAATTTG
>JBGTIL010000529.1:0-15639 GCA_041745695.1 Chitinophagaceae bacterium
GAATTTTTCTCCCTATTGCTTTTTCAAAGGTATTAATGGTGTTCATAGCTACGGCATATACCATTTGCTGATGAAACTGAGGACTGGATACAGAAGGATCCAAACCGTCCTGAGCTAGGAGATACTGATCATTAAGATCCACTGGGGGATAAAACAGCGCACTTGCCGGATCGTAATCTACAATTTCAATGTACTCGCCAATCGGATAAGTAGAGTCTGACTTACCAGGTCGTTTAACAAGATCTTCCCAATCCACCTTGTAAGTGATGTGGTTGAATTCAACGGTCTCAGATTGAAGACTTAAAGAGGGGTCAAAAGCATATCCCCTAAGTTTACGAAACGGTGGTTTTCTCGTCATGGAGTATAAAATTTTCTAATGAATCCAACAATGAGGAAAAGCATTTGGGTTACACTTGCGTCGGCTAAAAAAACCCAATAAAACCTTGGGTCTCCGTGCCAGATCGAAACGAGTATTTTTGTTCCGACCTGACACCCATGATATAGCGTTCAATTTGATTGCTCAGGTCGTATTGTAAAGTAATGAGCGCTTCAGAGAAAAAACTTTGGCCAATTCCAGATTATTATTAATTGCTTTGAAAAACCGCAACTCTCCCAAGCCGACAATTACTAATTACACAGGAAAAAGTATGGTGCAGACATGGAAAGCAACAAAAGTTGCTCGCGCAACCTCTTATTTTATAAGATCCAATGACACAATTACCCCATTCCACATTTTACCTTGGTACAACCAAGTGGAAGCAGACCTTCCAAGAGCTTGATCCCGACCAAAAGCATAACCTAGATGAACGTTGTTGAATCCAAAAACTACCGATCCCCCCATTGTAATCATTGTCGCCTTTCTGGGGAACTCAATTTTAGGACGCGTCGCAGTTGCACTTAAATCCGCGGCGCCAACAGACAGTATGGGTCCGCCAGTAACCGAATACTTTACAGTCGTCTGCGCTAATGAATTAGCAGAAGTCCGGAATTTGTTCCACGAGATTTTGTAACCGACAAGAAACCCAATATTGACCCCAGTCTCTGTTTGACTGGGAATCGAATCACCTAACTCGGGCCTTCGGATTGCGGCACGAATTTTTATCGGAACGGAAGCCGTTTGTAAAATCATCTTGTCTTCTCGGTACCAAAAACTTTCGCTCGCTAAGGCATCTTGGGATTCGGGAAAATAGCCATTACCGATGTTTTCATTTTTCCAAACGGGTGGTGTACTCGACTGTTTACCGACTGTGACCACGGATTTGTAGTGTATCAGATCTTTAGACGGATCATCCTTAATAATCAAGTAAGTTCCAACTTCCGTAATCTTTACTTCCTTTCTTTTCAAGACCTCGTATTTTATATAGGTCCAACTTGGAACAACAGGCTCCGTTCCTATTTCAGAACCATCGCTTAAAGAATAACTGTAAACGTTTTGTCCCTTCAACAGAACTTTTTTTGTGGTGCAACTTTGAAACAATGAAAGGATAATAAAGAGACAGAATACATTCTTCATTCGCGAGGATTGATAGATCAAACTTTTTTTCGTTTTGCTTTAGGCGCTTTTGTCAGACTTGTACCCAGCTTGATTGGGGTTTGGATCCCTCTTGGATTTAGAGTGAGAGCTTTAAGTAAATTGTCCGAAACAGATTCCCTCGCAGATCTCGTCGTAAAGATTTTTGCTTCAGTGTCATAATATGAATGCTGGCTACTTAGTATGTTCTGCAAAGATGCTAGACCAGCGATTGGCACATATTGCCATCCGATCCACTTGCTAATCGAGCCATCGGGTTGGGTCAATTTAAATAGTACGTAGCCTGATTGACCATCTTGAGCAGTGCGAAAATCTGCTACTTTAAGTAGAGCCATACTTTTTGTTTATAGATGAATACAATAAAGAGAAAGCCATGTAAATGGATAATGACGTTATGTAGGTAATACACGAAAAGAATATGAATGACTTCAAGTACCATTTCGGTTCAACATTCTTTCCAGCTCAAACTTCTCAATGTACTATGTTGCGAAAAAGAACCGATTGGTAATACAAAAAATACGTCTCCATTAGTTCTTAATTGAATATAAGTAAATAATACTACTTTCATAATATAATTATATTTAGCTCATTTAAAAAATTCAGGGCATACGGTTTTAGCTTCTCAGATATAATGAACAGTTTTAAAGGATTACAATGCAAATCGGTTCAATGTAGAAAGCTGGTAGCAACCATTTGTTTCCGTTAAATAAGTCGCGGAGAGATAGTTTGTGCTAACAATGTTTCTATGTGATTTCTGACTGTACCGCGACCTTTTTCCTTATTTTTTTTCCACTGGATAGGTTATTTTACCTAGGCTCATATAGGATTGCCTCACCGCTTTTTTATTATGCCGCTTCTTCCGTGAAATACACATTAGAAGGTAATTTTATTTTTCCTTGTCGATACAAACGTTCTTCATACAATCTTCCGACCTAGACAGTATTTGACACCTCCTTTAAATGGAAAGCCACCGGTACATAAATAAATGTTATGCTATTAGTTAATTAAAAACTATTTATAGTCGGAGTTTTTGACGAAATATGTGGTATTGAGCTTTAGAGTAACTAGACCATTTAGAAAGCACCCTCGGTTTAAGGCAAATTCAAAAGCTAAATTCTTATCGCACGTTGCCTTTTACTCTGACAGCGTCAAAGTGGCTAATGAATTCGCATATGAAAATTTTATGACTCCGAACAATTCCGGTATGATATGTTGTAGGAAACACATATTTTTACTCTCGTTAATGTTTAAGCGTTTTAAATACATTTGCAAAACTTCCTGAGTCAACGTGCACCCTTCTTCTGAAAGCCTTGATTTGATCATCAGCTTCATCAACAAACCTCAATCATATGGGTTCCAAAAAAGACAGCTCAAAAAAAAATGTCTCAAAAAAGGCCCCTGCCAAGTCAGTAAGCCCCAAAAAGAGTACATCCCCCGACTTACCGTCTGTCAAGGGCACTGCTGATGAAGGGCGTGCGCAGCAGATATTAAGAGAGGGCCTGCTAGGCAATAGTTCTCAAGCTGCTGGCAAAAAAAAATTGGCTGACATCGAACCTATGGCTCTCCAGATGGGTATGACCAAGCCTGAAGAAAGACAGCCCCTGGCTGCTGCAGTAAATAAAATTAATCCGGCTGCCTCGGTGCCTATTAAAGATATGCCTGAAGACATCCGCGGTTCACTGAAAAACATACGTGCAAGTTCTAAGCGATTTCATGGAATCAAATTAAACCTTGGCTACTTCCCCTTTCCCTGGATCACCTCTCCTTGTGCAGACAAGTTCGGCTATTTATCTCCAGCATTAGTACGCGCTACAAGTAAATTGCCGTTTACTCCAGCCGTTCAGGCACTGCTCGGAGAACTTGGAGGCCTGATGGGAGACCCTAACCG
The DNA here is from genome assembly GCA_041745695.1 of Chitinophagaceae bacterium. Lineage (GTDB taxonomy): Bacteria > Bacteroidota > Bacteroidia > Chitinophagales > Chitinophagaceae > Flavisolibacter. Next base: position 3,420 of record JBGTIL010000529.1, read on the forward strand.
GGACACTGGTGCTGACTCGGTCATACCAGCGGGCTATACCTATTTTGGGCAGTTTGTAGACCATGATATTACGATGGACGTTTCTTCTACGATCGAAGAACCGACGGATGCCAACACCATCAACAACATGCGCTCACCGTCGCTTGATCTTGATTCAGTTTACGGACGTGGCCCGGGACTTGATCCGTTTCTCTACGTTTTTCCCACAGGCGGGCCGGATACTGCAATCAAACTTGTCCTTGGAACAAATACTGCTACCGGCCCCGGCGGCCCAGGCGGTGCAGGCGGTGCAGGCACCATGCGGGCTCAGACTAATTTTGATGTGCCCAGAATTCATAACCCGCTGAACGCAACCGCTTCCACACATACAGCAATCATTGGTGACCCGCGGAATGATGAAAATTTGATCGTTTCTCAGTTTCATCACACGATGCTTAAGTTTCATAACCAGGTAGTGGATTTGCTAGTTCTGGCTGGCTTTAACGGAGACATCTTTGTAGAAGCTAAAAAACGTGTTATTCACCACTATCAGTGGGCTGTGATAAATGATTATCTAAAAAGAATTTGTGGATCGGCAGCCGTATCTTCTGCAGCTATCGCTAGAGTGTCGGCACCGATCAATAGTCCCTTTCGGATGCCGGTAGAATTTTCGGTGGCTGCCTATCGGATGGGACACAGCATGATCCGCAACCAGTACTGGATTAATTTCAATTTTCCAAACGCGAGCCTCGCTCAGGTTTTTGAATTTATCCGTAACCCGCGACTACCTGTCTTTAGCAATTGGGTGGTAGATTTTAACGCCTTTTTTGATACCGGGGTCTCAGTGCCGATTAACAACAAAGCTCGTAAGATCGATAGTGTTCTTGCAAGTGGTCTTGAAAGTATACCTGGCGGTAGTGGAATTATGGCGATCCTTGCTACGCGCAACTTGAGAAGGGCGCTTGCATTCGGCCTGCCTAGCGGACAGGCAATGGCTAAGTTCCTTGAGCTAACGCCTATGACCACCGCACAACTCACACAGGGGCTACTACCAGACGAAATTGCGTTCTTGAACGCAAACAGTGGTCTATTGCTCAAAAAGACGCCACTTTGGTATTATACTTTGCGTGAGGCTTCAGTACTTGCAGGCGGAAATACACTTGGACCTGTAGGAGCGAAAATCGTTGCAGAAACTTTCATCCGAATACTAAAGCGTGATGATTCCTCTTATCTGAACGCACGAGGAGGATTCACACCGACTTTGCCCTCCGCATCACCTGGAACATTTACGGTCGCAGACCTCATAAAGTTTGCAGGCGTGAATCAGCCTTAAGCCGTGTAAATTGCAACCATTTTTTAATGCAAAACAGAATTAAGTGTTTTATAATTTGCCATATCAAAACGACTGTCAGCAAACAGCTGAAATGATTTCTTAATAAACTGTCTCTTCTATGGACATTTTGGCTTTGTAAGTTATAAAGACAACAACATTCACTCTTAAGTACAAAGCAGCCGGTGCAGAATCTGTAACGAATACAACTGGCAATACTGTCAGAAAAGTTTTAAATGCTTACAGTGTTTATGAAAAACAGCTGCAACGTAGAGCTGACCAAGCTGATTTGTAACGTTTATTTTATAAAGCAACCGAAGACCATCGCTCTTACCTATTTCTAAGCTTTGATCTAGTCAGGAGAAAAAAGATGTGAGCAATCTGGATATTGGTTTCATAACATCATTTTAATAGAAAAAGTGATAAGCTTACCATTTATCTCAGAGCCTATCTAACATTCTACGCCTTATTGAACAACCCGGAGGAGAGTATGTTTTGGAGCTGAAATGAAATTGGGAAAATTTTTTCTTTCCCGCTAATCCTGCTGAATAAGCATGTATTATGGCTATAAAATGGAATGCTTCAAAGACCAGTAAAAAAGCGCCTTTCAGAAGGAGCTCCAAAGTAAACTACTAATTCAACTGTAGGTATTAGGGAGTCAAGCAGTGCAAGCTGCAGCACAATCACAACTGTTCCTTTTAATACCGCGCCAGGTGGTGATCCAGAATCGTTTTTAAAGAGGGTAAATAACGTGTTACAAAGCTTCGAAAGTGTTTCGAGTGCGATAAATAGTGTTTACGAGCGGTGGTGTAACGTCCTACTTTCCTTGTCTTCAATAATCTGAAGTTTGTCATCTACATAGAACATACGTCTCAACTGTGAAGTGTTCCTAAATTTAGGTAACCAATTTGATTCCGATGATTTAAGCTAGACAATGGTTACAAACATTTTCTAATCAAACATAACTGCTGTAACAAAAAGCATAACTGCGATAACAAACTAACTTTTCCTTTAGAATGGTATCTACTGCGGACAATACCCAATTTACTCCGTTTGCGTCTCACCTGGCGCTGCGAAAAAGTAATATTGCAGTATAAACCATACGAAAAAATATAGCTATTTATTGCCTCACCAGCAGGGCAACCCGCCGATTTTTGGCTTTACCCGCTGAAGTATTGTTATCTGCTACCCGCTTTTCCATGCCATAGCCAATCGCATTTAACCTTTGTTTATCTATGTTTTTACTAGCAATATAATCTAACACCGCTTGAGCTCTTCTCTTACTCAACAACAGGTTAGCTTTTTGGCCGCCAACGTTATCCGTGTGCCCTTCTATGGTGAGCGTTATTGTGCTATTTTTCTTTAAAACTTGTACAACATTATCTAGTGGCTCAAAACTTTTTTGAAGCAACTTATAACTCCCTGACTCGAAAATGATGTTCTTTGCGGCTTCATTAATTTTTTCGGTAATTTTTTCATCTATTTGCGGGCATCCCTTTAGTTGTTTGATCCCGGGGTCCTCTCTACACAGATCTTCATCATCGTGTACCCCGTCTCCATCGTTGTCCGGCACCGGACAACCGAACCATTTCATAACTCCGGGGACATCGGGACACTTGTCCTTGTCATCTTCAATCCCGTCCTTGTCCATATCTGCAAAGGGACAGCCTTGGAATTGCAAGAATCCAAAAGCCGTCAGACACTTATCTTCACTATCTATGATTCCATCCTGATCTGAATCGGGGCAGCCATTGAATCGCAGCAGACCAGGCTGAAGCGGGCACTTGTCCAGTGAGTCAATTATACTATCTCTGTCAGTATCAGCAAGTACGGGATCCAGCGGTGTACTGACTTCAATAGGCGTTCTTTTTTGCTTTTTCTTCGGGTTACTTAGAACACCTGCAATTCCGATATTGTAGTAATAGTGATTTTTCAAATTACCGGCAAGTGGTTCTCTGTATTGAGCGTCCAACAGAAAATAAATATTCTTATAAGCCAGCTCAATTCCTGGTCCAGCCAATAAATAGTTGCCAAAAGATTTATAATGTAAAGATGCCCCGGAACCAACGAGAAAATATGGATTAAGGCGTCGAGCATTACCTAAAAATCTGGTTCGCAACGAAAAATCAATCTGAAATAGAAAAGATTCATTTTTGTTTTCCGCTTCCGTCTTGAATGTACTGTCGGGGAATGCGCCGGTAACCCCGACTTGAAAATCCAGGTGTCTTCCAAGTCCTTTGAGATAGTTGAGCGATAAACCAGGAACAAGGTTGCCTGTTTTAAACGGTTGAGGATTTTTAAAATCGTACGCGCTGACGTTTACAGCCAATGTAGAGGAATGCTTATACAAAGAGTTTTGAGAGGTTGCACTGAGGATAAAAAAACAAGATATTACGTTTAAAAGTATTCTGTGCATTGCGAAATAAGTAAGTAATTAACCCGTATGGTAAGATTGCAAATCAATAGTGGTAAAACTAGATTTTTCTCAATAATATTTGAAACATTTGGTAAATCAGCCGAACGACTTTTGACTTAGTGTTTCGGCCCTACCCCTAGTAATGTCACTGCCACAAGTGTGAAAGTAAGTCTCATAACGCTAGGACTTGCAATGTGTCATCAGCTCTCCACAATACGAGGTGCCATAACCGCATTTTTAGGCACTAGCATCACAACAAAATTTCAAATACTTGGATATGCAAAGAAGTACAAGCAGATGATTAGAGTCTAGTGCTGTCAACCAAATGCAAAAGCCAGTTTAGTGGGCGAATGAAAAACACAAGAACATTCCGGTTTTCGAAGATCTCTATCATTTGGAAGAAAAGGAAAAAGCACGTCGCATTTACATCAAGGGCAGCAGTCTATTTGAATTTACTGAATAACCACGGTGATTAAATTTCAATTTGAGAGTATCCATCCCCCTAGAAATAATATAGATTGAAATCTTGGACACTTATTTCTTAGTGTCAGTATAGATAGGATCAGTTGTTATTTGCATTTGTTTGAGTTTTGCAAACATGGCTTCTGCTTCGCGATCTTGGTAAGTTTGCGCCCAAAGGCAATAGCGGTAAAAGTCCTTTGATTGAGGTGTATGGCCACTAATTTTCCTAACCAGTGGCTCAGGCATTCCCAGGCAAAGCATAGTAGTAATTGCTGTTCGCCTCATTATATGGGTGCTGGCTACGTCACAGAATCTATAGCCCTGCCGCTTATCGTGACTATGCTTTCTCCTCAAAGTTGTCTTTCCTTTCCTCTCACGGCTGATATCCAATTCGCGGACAAATCCACCCTTTTCAAGCAGTAGCTTTAAGTATTCATTTAAATTTGATTTATTAAAATGAGGCAGCAACCGGGTTTTTGATTTTTGATACTTCAAAAGTATTGCGATCGCATAATCAGGAAGTTTGATCAACGACTCAGTGTTTGTCTTAATTGACCGAACTGACAGGTAATGAGCATTTGGATATACCCTGAGATTCGTCTTTTTCAGGGCTAAAAGGTCCGAAACCCGCAACGCAACCGTACAACCAAAAACGAAAACGTCCTTCACCTGTTGCATGCGAGGGGTTAGACTTCTTTCAAATTCTTGATTGTAAATAAGATAGTGGAGTTCCTCTGGCATAAGTGGAAAAATAGAGATCTCCTCTTTAGGTACATAAAATTGCTTGTGAAAGGATCCGATGCCTAATGCAATGTCCTTGTTCAAGTAGTTAAAAAACACTTTGATAATTTTTATGTTTTGCCCTGTGTAGTTGTCGTAAAATCCGCAATCGTTATATAGAAAATCGAGAAACTGCCTATAGAACCTTTTCCAATAGATGTTTTCCGTTTTCGTTTCTCTTGCATTCATGTGGCGTTCCTGCCGTATGCGCAATCTAAAATTTTTTGCGGTACAAAACTGTCGCAGTAGTTTTTGTGTGGCGATGTAATTTTTTACAGTTCCTTGCCCCAGTCGCTTTCCATTTGGTTGTAGACGCTTACCAGTTTCAGAATCTCGTATAAACTTTTGAAAATGGGTAAAGAAGCACAGTTCTTTTTTCAAGACTCTCATTTTACTTATATTTTAATGGTGATTTCTGTCTATCAATATGCCAAAAAAGAACATTAAATTGGTATTTCTAACATCATTTTACCAGCTCAAGTTCTTTGAAAACTAGTACCAGTACTGAATCCCGCGGTCCTTCATTATTATCCCTTCGGGATGCTGATGCCGGGTAGGAGCGGCTACGGCATTTCAGGCGGCTGGGCAGGCGGTGGAGTCAGCAGTGCTGGACTGCCTAATAGCTTAGACATAGGCAGCCGAAGCGGAAATGATCCGATTGAGTATCGAGCAGCACAGAGCATAGAGTTTACGGCAGGTTTTGAGAGTGGCAGTGGCGATGCATTTGAAGCTTATATTACAACTGAAAGTGGTTCAGGTGGAGGAAGTGTTAATGGCACGGACGGAGCAGAAGGACTGTACCGATATGGCTTTAATGGTAAGGAGAATGATAATGAGGTAAAAGGAGAAGGCAACCAGCAAGATTATGGTTTTCGAATCTATGACCCGAGGCTCGGTAGATTTTTAAGTGTGGATCCACTCACTCTTATCCTTGGTACACCCCTTATCAGTTTGCAGGAAACATGCCTATTTGGGCAGTTGATTTAGATGGCTTGGAAGAAAAATTGAGCAACACCGCTGTTTCATTGAAACCGGGCCTCACTATTATCAATACTAAACAAGCTTCTCAAGTTACTAAAGGACAAAATAGTCCTTCCACTATGAGCCACTTAAAAAGCTTGGCAGATGTTAATACAACGTCGATTAAACAAAATAAAAAGTTTTCTGATGCAGAAATGTTATTCTATGGAATAGGTAGCAAAGGGAAAGTCGGACTAGATCAGAATCCCATTCTAGCTTTAGAAAAAACCTCTTATAAAATGAAAGAAACCATAGAGGACATTGGCAGTTTTGGGAAGTATTTAAAAACGGAAACTGAGTTTGTTTCAGTTTTCGTTGACATCCACAAGGGGTTGTTATCAGGCAAGATTTCTGAAATTAAAGTGACAACTTCGACGAATACAACCTATTCAAAAATAGATTATGTAAATGCGAACGGAGATTTTGGAATATCATTAAACTCTAAAAACTCGATTATTAATGCAAATGCAAACAGCTCAACAATCCCACTGGATAAAAGCTATGAAAGAAATCTGGGGCAGTTGCCCAAGGACTTGCGTGCATCGGTCGAATCAGCCGTACTAGAAAATAAAGGGATTGCTGAAAGGGCTATGAAAGGTGTATATGAAGCTCCTAAGGGGTTAGAGAAGGACGCAGACGATGCCAAACTGATTCCAAACAAGGGCAAATACTATCAAGGTCAAAATGTTCCGACAACAAATGGTCAAAATAATTAAATTAAAAAATGTTTATGAAAAGGAGTGTGATAACTGCTGTAATTTTTATCGGAGTATATTTTATCATTGGGATGCTTATAAATGTGATCTTTCAAAAGTTACTTTTGACCAGTTCTGAGCCTAATGTTACTGAGGTGAATAATTTGTTTATATACAAGTATGTAATGCTGACTATAATTAGTTTTCTAGTTGTTGCAGTCTTATATATTACGCTTCTAAGATCAAGAGTAATCACAAAAAAATACATCTTACTCTTTTGCTTGGGTGCATTGATAGCAAATTTTTTTATCGAGAGGATGTTTTTTTAGATTTCTTTATTTGTTTCTCCCTGATGTAAGCTTATTGTGTAGGTATTGAAGAGTTGAACCTTGTTTTGGAAGTGCATATAGAATCGTTATTTTATCGACCCATCTACTTGTGAAAAAGCTGATGGCTTTTTATATGTCTAACGGACATAAGTTGTTTTAGCTGTTACATTTCAGATATAATTATCAATGAGATCGAGGATCATTTTCTTTTTCCATTTTCGTTGTGGTCGAGGTCTTTGAAGCGTTGAAATGTTTTCTAATTAAAATTTATCAGTAGTCCTTCACCCACCAGGTGATCAAGCGATACGTTGAGGGATCGGCAATACCTCCAATATTAAATTACCCAAAAAGGATGTAGGCAGATGGAACACGTTTGAAACAGACTATATACAAAGTTCAAGAGTAGTTGGGGAAACGGCAAATGGTATCGGAACTGGCTTTTTTGGTGGAGCTGTTGGATTGACAGCTTTATCTGCTCTGGCAAAACTGGCACCACTAGCGGGCCGCTACGTATTAGGTAGACTAAGCGACCCGGGACCTTGGGCAAATGCTGCCAGTGATTGGGCTGCTCAAAAAGCAGGAGGTAACTGTAATGGCGAACTTAATCTTACTTCAATTAGCGCCAATTTTTTTATTCCTGGAAAACTAAATACCCTATTAGCTCCAGCGTTAGGCTCTGGATTTGAGTATACCAATGATGATGGATTTAAACGTTCTTTTATTTTGGGAGATAAGACTGCTACCAGATCTGGCTTAGAAACAGGTTTTGGCATTATTGGAAATTACCTGTCTGGTAAATACGGTGGTAAGCTAGGTTCCTGTCTGCGTGGTGCTGGAACACACGCTGGTGAAAAGTTCGGTCTTGAGCTTTTTCTGAGGTCATAGAGTTTAGATGCTCCAAATCCATGGTACTGCATCTAGGCGAAAAATGATTTGCCACTCCGTAAATTTTGTTGTTTTCATGACTATTACTTAGTTTTTAAGCTGGGAACAATTGCCCAATTCTCAAGTTTAGAAAGGCCCGGATTTTTTTTGGGAAAGAGGTCACTAACACCCGAGACCCAAAAGTCAGAAAAATATACGCCCCATTAAATACAAAAAAGCCATCAGCCTTTCTTGAGGCTGATGGCTTAAGCATCTACTATTTCCTTTTGCCTTTTACATAGCGAGGCACACGATGTAAACACTTTTTTACGTTCACATCAAACTAACGACAGGTTGTGAAGGATTTAATTGACTGTAGAAGTCATGAATTTTCTAAATCTTTCTCAAAATCTTCCCTAAACTTTGCATTACTAATTTTCTCTTTTGCCCAAGCATCAGAACTTAATATTATTTTATCTGCATCAGCGATATTAAGATTCAATTCTTCCATCAATATTCTTAAACACTGCATTTGAGAATAGCCGCTTTTTTTCAAAAGTGAAATTGCCTCTTGAATACTATTCTTGTCATTGGATTTGTACTTAGTTCTAAACATCTTTTTCATAACATCGTTAACTATCAGCATATTCGAAAATTTTATTGTAAGTCAAATGTCTTGTCGATTGTATGTCCTGGTTTGGCAGATGAACTCTTTTCTACTCTCTTGTAAGTGATTCTCAATTTTTCAAATCCTTGAGACTTTGCATATTCCTTCAATGAACCTAAAACCTCACCAATCCCGCGACCTAAACTGTTAGCCGATTCATTACCAGAGGCCTCTTGTATATATCCGATGGCATCTGTTAATTCCAATGTCTTGCCGTTAATAACTTTATTTGATAGGAAGTCCAAGGTACTTCCATTATCAAACTTAAATGCAGCACCGAGCATGCCATTACCTTCTTGAATAGATTTTGAAAGTAGTCGAGCCCCCCCTGCATTTGATAGACCAATGGACCCTGTCTCATCTAAAAATTCTGCTGCTGTTCTGCCAGTAGCGGCAATAGTTGGTAACCATGGATACAGTCTAGCAACTGCATTCAAAGTTACAGCCGATACGTAACCAGCAGCGGCAGATCCATACACTAAAGCACCGGGTATTCCAACTAACGGACCCACAGACATTGCCGTCAGTGCATTTGCCGGATTTGGTGGTGTATACCAGGAAAATTCATTTACATTTCCTTTCCAGCCGTCTTGATCATACTCTACTGCCCATTGCCTTGTTCCGTGAGCTGATTCATAAATGAGATATGTTTTGTGATCAATATCCTGAACTGCGAAGGCAGTGATCAGACCCTTATAATCGCCAATTGATCCATTTGACGCTTCTTTGTCATAAGTACTTGGTATAGGCTTGACACTTAAATTCGAATGTAGTGCCCCGTATGGGCTGTTATGGTGAACGCCTTTTGGCTCCAGACCATCTAAATCTATAGCCTGTAGTGGAGTATTACCTGCAAATTGATATGGTGTATAATACGGATACGATTTTTGTAGTGGGTCCGTTGATAAAAATTTACCCAGTCTCGGATTATAAATTCGGAAACCGTAGTCGTACTGATTACCGTCACCTGAGACTTCGTTGTCCATCTCTTTACCATTGAAGCCATAACGGTACAATCCTTCAGCTCCGTCCGTGCCATTGACACTTCCTCCACCTGATCCACTCTCATTAGTAATAAAAGCCTCAAACGCATCCCCGCTGCCACTCTCAAAGCCTGTCGTAAACTCTATGCTCTGTGCTGCTCTATATTCGATCGGATCATTGCCGCTGCGGCTTCCTATGTCCAGGATATTAGGCAGTCCCGCACTGCTGACGCCTCCACCTGCCCAGCCACCTGAAGTACCGTAGCCGCTTCTGCCTGGCATCAGCATCCCGAAGGGATAGTAATCCTGGGCTGTGGTCACATCTGCCAGGTAGTAGTCAACAAGCGCCGCATTACCTGCCTGTGCGACTCCTGTCTTTTTATCGCTTACCGTTACCAGCACATTACCCAAATGGTTGCTTAACTCGTAGAGCTTTGTGCCCCGCTTAAAGAGTGTTCTATCTATTGCACCCAAGCCTGTTGCACTGCGTGGAGTGGGCAAGACAGCATCCATGTTCACATTCCTGTTCCAAATCCCGACGCGGCTGCTGCCATACAAATGGTGCTCTGCCAGGTTCAGCACACTGCCTACAGTATTGTACACCGCCATCACATTGCCCGAGGCATCACGCACGTACCAGGTGGCGGTGACCTTGTTTGCCGGGGTCGTGACAGTTACTGTTTTTGAAATACGGTTGCCGCTTGCATCATAAGTATAATTGATGAGGGTGCCATTTCCTTTAGTAATGCTACTTATTTTGCCATACACCGTCCATGTGATTGCAGTAATGCCTTCCTTGGTGTCCTTTATCAGGTTACCAATGGCATCATAGCCATAATTATCATTGCCTGTTGCGACAGTCTTATCCGCCAGTACTGCTGTAGACGTAGTGAGTGAGGTTTGTGATTTGATGTCTGCGGTATAAGTGTTAGTAGTGACTCCGTCAAAGACATAGCGCAAACGATTGGATGCCAGTTTACCACTAGCATTTCGCTCATACTGGTACACCAGGTTGTCCATTGCCACCCCACTGCTGCCGGTTTCTCCATTTCGCTCATAGGTAAGTATGTTTCCGTTGCCATCATAAGAGATCCGCTCTTTATAATCGGGCAGCTTTTGAGGCGCAAAAACATTGGCTTCAGGATTCCATCCGCCAAATGCATCCATGCTTACAATACGGTTTAGTTGATCGTACCCATAATTGTAAACAAGCGGACCACCTGCGCCGCCACCGCTAGCAGATGGAGAGAGTAGCTTTTTAATGTTCACTGCCATCGCTCCTATGTTGCCATTGTAAAGCGGCTTAAACTCCACATTGCCCGAAGCATTCACGAGTGCGGGTGTTAAAGCACTTATTGCCGAGTAGTCGCCATTATAGTAATGCAGGCTAAAATTGTAAGCATCACGTGCGATAATATTATCGTCTGTTGCACCCGCCAGGTTTACACCCTTCAACCAGCCTTGCAGGGTATAAGCATAGTCGAGCCCTTGTACCTGTTGCTGTCCCAAGATGGTCTTAGCCAATGGTCCATGTTTGTAATACTGGTAAAACGCTTCATGGTCTTCCAGATGCTTTTGACCGACAAACTCTTTTTTATAAGTTGTGTACACATCAGTGAGCCGGTTTTCAGCATCGTAATCATACCTGTGGTACAATTGGTCTCTTTCCCCCGGTTGGTAATGTACAGTATTTACTTTTCCGCTGATTAGGTCGTACTTATAGGCCATCAGCTTGTAACGGTTGAGCCCGTGTTGCTGCATTGTTCCTGTACGGTAATCATTTAGAAGTGTGTCAACATTTCCATGTATATCGTAACTATAGTAGTTACCGGTTGTGTAGTCCGTGTAGAGCAGGTCACCAGCTGCATTTCTAACAAGGTTATTGTAAAAAAGCGTGTGACTTACGCGGTTGCGCATAGTGTACGACTTTTGCCGGAATGTGGAGGCGGTACTGCCGGTAACGACAGGCAGCGTTGTGACAACATCGTACACCGTTTGTGTCACTTGGTCGAAGCCTGTTCCATTGTTGAGCCAGCTACCTAACAGCGCAGGGGCTTTACTGGTAGCATCCGTCATAAGAGTGGTCTGCTGCTTTTGACCGACCTGGGTAATGCGCCCTAAATGATCGTAAAGCGTATAACTATACTGATTTAGTAATTGTTGCTTTGCATTTTGACTTACAGCGAGTCTTCCCAGACGGTCGTACCAGAACGAGGATAGTCCTCCATCGGGGCTTTTTTGACTGACCACCTGGTTTAAGCTATTATAACGGTAGGTAGTTGCTAATCCGTGATCGGGACCTTTCCAAACACCTGTTGCCCTGGAAGTTTTTACATTATTAAAATATCCCGTCTCACTGTAAATGCTTTCATCAACACCTTCAGGAGGAACAGTTTTCACCAAGTTACCCGCCTGGTCGTAATAATACAACGTATAATGATATTCCTGCACTTGGTGCGTAACACTGAAGCTTTCAAGTGAAGCGGCCTCCAGGCACTTTTGCGCGTAAAGATCATTAAATACGTTTTTCAAACTATCCTTATAAGCCCGGTACCTGTCGGTAGCTAAGATGGTAGCCAGGAAAATACTGTCCGAACAAGGACCATTATTTTTGATTACGAAAGTACCCCCGCCATTTGGGACATTGCAAAGTTGTGGCCCAGCGACGGACTGATTGCGGGTACTTGCACTTTCT
>JBGTIL010000530.1:0-17658 GCA_041745695.1 Chitinophagaceae bacterium
GGGTTGGGGGCTGCCGTAAAAAAGCAGCCTCCTTTTTTTAGTGCCTGTCTCAATTACATAGTAACTTGTATCATCAACTGAATCACAATGAAATATATCCTAACCAGCTGCCTCTTTGTCTTACTCTTGTCGTGTTCAAAGAAAGATGTTCAGGCGCCTCAACCATTGCTTCCTGTTCCTTCTGAAGCTCAAAGGTTTTGATATTTAGCCTTGCTCTTTGCCACGCGGTACGTGCAGCTCCCCCGTTAAAAAAAGGTACCGATATACTCAGTCCGATTCCGTTTCCAAAATTATTTCCAAACTGCCTTCCATAAGGATCTGAGTAGAAACTGTAGGCTGGTATCACACCGGTTCTCACTACAGGCGCATTCGAACCAAACACCTTACCAATAGTATCTGTAAAAGGGGTGGCACCGATAATCCTTGCCTGGTTCTTAAAATTTGAGTAGTTGGTCTGAAGGTTGGCACCGAGCGAAAAGGCCGGGTACATGGCACCCCTGGCTGCTTCCGCATTTTTCTGAGCGCTTTTGAGCCGCAGGTCATTTACTTTTTGTTGCGGTAGGTTTTGAAGTGCGGTGATGTAAACCGCTTCTGGTTGCAACTCGCCAATCGGATCTAGCGGGATAGACTCAACCGGCGGAGTATACACATCAAAAGGAGTTCCGGCATCCAAACTTAAGAGCGCCTTTAAAAGCAGCAGAGACTGGGCTTCGGCGCCTTTGGCCGATACCACATTCGAACTGTCCTGCGCAAGCTGGGCCTCCAATTGCAGTGAATTTAATTCAGGCACAGAGCCAGCCCTTACCAACTTCCGGGTATTGTCGAGCTGGGCAGCGGTTTGTTGCAACTGAACACGGCTGATGGCAATTTGGTCCCTGTTGAGAAGCACTTGTAAGTAACTGCCAGCCACATTAAGCGCAATATCATTCTTTGTTTTGTCTACAGCCGCGCGGGTAGCCTCCAATTCGAACTTGTTGGCGGCAATCGTATTTTTTTTGCTGTAAAAATTAAATACATCTACGCTCGTCTGTAAACTAAATGAATTGAACAGGGTAGTTTCCGTCGTGAACTGGTTAGTGGTACGGTCGATATTCCGGCCCGTGTTCAACCCAAGATTCGTGTTGAAGTTGAGGGAGGGGTATTGAGACAACTTGCCCTGGTTGTAGGTTAGTTCGGCAAAACGTGTTTGTATATCCTGCTGTTTTACAGAAATGTTATTTGCCAATGCATATTCAACGGCACGTTTCAAATCCCACTTCTCCTGGCCAAGGGCTGCAAAACCCAAAAGGGAAAACAATAAGCAGTAAACGCATCGCTTCATGTTCGTAAAACTAAGAGAAAAAGTAAGCCTTTATACTAAATCTTCTCCAGCGCCATTTCCAAATCATTCATCAAATATTTGGGTTCTTCTAACCCGCAATACATGCGGATATACTGATGTTCCTCATTCCGTTCATCAAAATCTGCGGGTTGTATGCCGGCGCATTTCGGAATAATCAGCGACTCGTGTCCGCCCCAGCTTACTGCCATTAAAATGTGTTGCAGGGAATTGCAAAACTTTGTTATGCGTTGCATAGATCCATTTACCAATGTGAAAGTAAACAGACCGCCGCCCCCGGTCATTTGTTGCTGTGCCAGGGAAAACTGATCAAAATGTTTATCATATGGATATATTACCCGGGCAATTTTTGGGTGCTGCCGGAGGTAAGCAATCACTTCTTCGGTAGTTTCTGTGATCTTCCCCAGCCGCAATGGCAGCGTACGTAGTCCGCGAATCATAAGCCATGCGTTAAATGGCGATATACCACTGCCGATATTGAGGTATTCGGAGTGAAATATTTTTGTAATCAGCTGCTTCGATCCGCACAACACGCCACCCAGCGTATCGCTGTGTCCGCCAATATATTTGGTGGCAGTTTGCATGCAGAGATCGATACCGAGCGCAACCGGTTTCTGATGCAGTGGCGAGCAATAACTGTTATCGATCAGGGTAACGATGTTGCGGGCTTTAGCGAAGGTTGCCACCTCTTTCAGGGGCTGCAATTCAAATGCCCAGGACGTAGGTGATTCAAGGTAGATGAATGTTGTGTTTGGCTGAACTGCTTTCTCAAACTCGGTAATGCTTTTTCCCTCGACATAGGTTGTGGTGATCCCAAAGCGGGGCAGGATCACATTAAACATTTTCTGAGACCAGCTGTAGGCATTGCGTACAGAAATGAGGTGGTCGCCACTTTTTACGTTAGCGAGCACACCGGCGAAAATAGCAGCTGCACCATTGGCAAATACGAGGCAGTCCTCTGCCTCATCCAGGGCAGCAAGTTTTTTCCGAAGTATGTCGATCGTTGGGTTTAGGCCACGGCTATACAGGTAACCACCCATTTCATCAGCAAAGGCGGCTCGCAGGGCATCCACAGTTTTGAAAGTGAAATTGGATGTTTGCATAATGGGTGGTGCCACCGCATTAAAGTACAACTCCCTGTCTTCGCCCAGCTCGTTGATGATGTGAGATAAGTTAGGCGGCGTAGATGAACCTTGGGACATAGGTAGATCGGTTGATTTCGGGTTAATGGAAATAGATCAGGAATCCTGGCGCGGTTCCCGGGAACTATCGTTCAGACTTTCCTCTCTACGGATCGTTCGCTTGCCGCCACCGGTTACCAGAAAATAGATGACAAGAAAGGCAGCAAACACACCAATGCCGGTCCAGGCAAGGTTGGGTGTATTCACCCATATAGATATCCCGACGAAAATATATGCGGCGATAAAAATGAGGGGCAGTAAGGGATACAGCTTCATTTTATAGATGCCTGTGCCATCGAGGTGCTTTGTTCTTTTGCGTAAGATAAAAATCGTTGCTGCCGATGTGGCCATGCCAATTGAATCTAAAAAGATGGTGAACCCCAATATCTTGTCGAATGTTTTTGCAAAAAACAGAACGATAATACCGATCGCAGCAAAGGCGGTCAGACTGACGGTAAGTACATCTTTTTTCTCATCCCGGTTTTTAAAAGCTGCAGGTAGGATACCGTCCTTGCTCATGGCATACATAACCCTGGGATTGCTCAGTAGCAGCACGTTTACGTAGGCAAGAACCGCAATGAAAAGCAAAATGGAGGATACAAAGCGACCAGTAGGACCAAACATTCTTTCGGCGACTATCGAAGCGATGCCACGGGAATTCTTCAGGTCTTCGAAACCTATGGCATTGTAGTAGGCATAACTCACAGACATGTATAAAACAATAATGAGCAGGATACCAATAAAAATGCCGCGGGGAATTGTTTTGCGTGGCGTTTGCACTTCTTCGCCGAAGTTGATCGTTTGCTGGTAACCTCCGTAAGTGAACGATACGGCAATCAGTGCTACGCCAAAAGATTTGACATAATCTGTCCAGGTATATTCGGGAGTGGCAGTCACTGCTGCGGTTGCATCACCATCTATGAAGAAGATGGAGGAAATGAGCAGAACCAGCATGAGAATTTTGATGATCATGAGCACGTTCTGCGTTTTCGCACTCAGCCGCAATCCCATTAAATTAACGCCATAGAAAAGCAGGATTGGCAGCATGGCAATCACAGACTTCACCATAGGCTCCGGGTCTGCATCAAAAACAATCTGCGCAATGTATTCGCTGCCTATGAGTGATACGCCTGCCATGGAGGCTGCGTTTGAAATAAGGATAATACAGTTCACAGCAAAAGCCACCGAGGGATGATAACATTCGGCAAACACTTTGTAATAGCCGCCGGTAACCGGAAACCGGGAACCAATCTCGGCATAGGTAAGCGCGCCGCAAAGCGCAATAAGCCCACCGGCTGCCCAGGCCATGAAAAACACATTCGGTGTGATCGCTGCGTTGGCCGCATCGGATGCAGTACGAAAAATACCCATGCCAATAACAAGGCCTACAACAATCATGGTGAGATCGAAGAGACCCAGCTTCGGTTTTGTACTCATGGTTTGAAGATAAGGAGTTTTGTACGTTGCAACGCAGCGAGCCACATCAAGTGAAAACCTGATGCTTTACAATCTAAGCTGCATGCATGTGCCTCAACCAAACTATTATTCAAGCACTGCAAACGTTCAGGCAGGCCCAACCTGATCTTCGGCGTCAACACAAAGCGGCAAACCACAACAGTGAGGTACGCACAAGATAAATCAGCCAAAGGCTGTTTTAGCCTAATTTTAGGCCCACGTTTTCTCGAAAAAATATGAACTTTCCAAATCACAATATCCGTATCGTAACAGCTGCTTCCCTCTTCGACGGTCACGATGCAGCGATCAATGTAATGCGCAGGATTTTACAAAGCAAAGGGGCAGAAATCATTCACCTGGGACATAACAGAAGCGTATCTGAAATTGTGGAGTGCGCCATTGAAGAAGACGCACAAGGCATCGCCATCACCTCTTACCAGGGCGGTCATGTTGAATTTTTTAAATACATCAAAGACCTGTTAGAAGGCGCAGGCTGCGGACACATTAAAATTTTTGGCGGAGGTGGAGGAACAATATTACCTACCGAAATTGACGAGCTGCACCAATACGGTATCACCAGGATCTATTCGCCCGATGACGGAAGAAAAATGGGCTTGGAAGGCATGATTGAAGATGTGCTCAAACAGTGCCGTGCCTCATTTACGGCTGGCAGCGAAGACGAAACGCAATTCTGGAAAGCTTCACAGCAATGGAACGGTCAGCTACCACTGGATGAAAGGAAAGATATCCGCCGCATTGCAAGGGCCATCACAATGGCTGAAGCAGGCAAAGATTATACGGCTATCCTACAGAAACTCCAGGCACAAAATAGCCCAGGTGAAACCGACGTTACACATAGGCATAACAACGCCAGTGGATCAGCGCCCGCTCCTGCATTGCAAACAATGGCTCCTGTTCTCGGCATCACAGGCACGGGCGGTGCTGGTAAGTCGTCAGTCACTGATGAACTGGTACGCCGCTACCTGAATAGTTTCCCGGACAAAACCATTGCAGTGGTTTCGGTAGATCCATCAAAAAAGAAAACAGGCGGAGCCTTACTAGGCGACCGGATCCGGATGAATTCCATATCATCTCCCCGTGCTTACATGCGTTCACTTGCCACCCGCGACAGCGACGTAGCACTCAGTGCGCATGTGCAGGATTCACTCGACATCTGTCGTGCAGCAGGCTTTGATTTTATCATACTGGAGAGCGCCGGCGTGGGACAGAGCGACGCCTCCATCCTGGATTACTGCAACCTGAGTCTTTATGTGATGACGCCAGAATATGGTGCAGCATCCCAACTGGAAAAGATCAACATGCTCGACTATGCCGATGCAGTAGTGATCAATAAATTTGATAAGGCCGGAGCACTGGATGCCCTCGCTGATGTACGTAAACAATACAAACGCAACCACCAGCTGTGGACCGCCAGGGACGAAGAATTACCTATTATAGGAACCACAGCCAACCGGTTTAATGATGACGGCGTAAACAGTTTGTTTACGCTGGTGCTTGAGCTTACGAAACAAAAAACGAATATCGATTTTGGGAGTACCGCAGTACTTTCTACCGCCGGGGGTTTGAGTGAGACTACCGTTATTCCACCCAAAGGGGTTCGCTATCTTTCAGAAATCTCAGACAGCAACCGTGGGTATGACAAGTGGGCCGCGGAACAAAGTGCCCTTGCACGTACACTCTACCATGTAGCGGGTCTGGCTGAGGAGCCCAGCCTGCACGAAAATGAAGCGCTTGCCAAAATAAAACATGCTGCGGAAGGCGCCCTTAATCCTGCCTGCAAAAAATTAATAACCGATTGGCCGCGCATTGTACAACAATACAGTTCCGATTTTTTTGAATATGAAGTACGTGGCAAGGTGATCAGGCAGCCGCTCACCACCACATCACTCAGTGGCACCCGCATACCCAGGGTGGTACTGCCAAAATACAAGGATTGGGGCGACATCCTGGCCTGGCTGCTGCAGGAAAACCTCCCGGGTGAGTTTCCTTATACGGCAGGTGTATTTGAATTAAAGCGAGAAGGCGAAGATCCAACGCGCATGTTTGCGGGCGAGGGAGGACCCGAACGCACCAACAGGCGCTTCCATTATGTATCAGAAGGGCAACCTGCGAAACGCCTCTCCACTGCATTCGACAGTGTTACACTCTATGGAGAAGACCCAGGCTACCGCCCGGACATTTATGGAAAAATCGGCAACGCTGGTGTATCGATCGCCACTATCGATGATGCTAAAAAGCTTTACAGTGGCTTTGACCTTTGCGATCCGAAGACCTCTGTTTCTATGACGATCAACGGACCAGCCCCCATGCTCCTGGCCTTTTTTATGAATGCTGCTATCGACCAGCAGTGCGAAAAGTATATTATTGAAAACAGCCTGAAGCAGGAAGTGAACGACCTGATCAAAGCAAAGTTCGATCTCGACACACTGCCTACCTACATGGGGCGTAACGGCAGAGTGGTGCCCCGCGATGGAGAACTGATAGGCAACCTGCCTGCCGGAAATCATGGACTGGGCTTGCGCTTGCTGGGTTTGTCGGGTGCCGATGTTTTACCTGCCGACGTGTATGAAAAAATAAAGATTCATGCACTTTCGCAAGTCCGTGGCACTGTGCAAGCCGACATCCTTAAAGAAGACCAGGCACAGAACACCTGTATCTTCTCTACAGAATTCGCCCTCAAATTGATGGGTGATGTTCAGGAGTATTTCATCAACAATAAGGTGCGGAATTTTTACAGCGTGTCCATTTCCGGATACCACATTGCGGAAGCCGGAGCCAATCCGATCACCCAACTGGCATTTACGCTCGCCAATGGTTTTACCTACGTGGAATATTACCTGAGCCGGGGCATGAACATAGACGACTTCGCGCCGAATCTCTCTTTCTTTTTTTCCAATGGCATGGATCCCGAGTACAGCGTTATTGGCCGGGTGGCCAGGCGTATTTGGGCAAAGGCAATCAGGCACAAATACGGCGGCAATGAAAGGTCGCAAAAACTAAAATACCATATTCAAACTTCGGGTCGTTCATTGCATGCACAGGAGATAGACTTTAATGATATCCGCACAAGCCTGCAAGCGCTATATGCCATTTACGACAATTGCAATTCGCTGCACACGAATGCGTACGACGAAGCTATTACAACGCCAACGGAAGAAAGCGTGCGCAGGGCTATGGCTATACAATTGATCATCAACCGGGAGCTGGGAACTGCCAAGACCGAAAATTTCAACCAGGGTTCTTTTGCAATTGAAGAATTAACCAGCCTTGTGGAAGAGGCCGTACTCACCGAGTTTGACCGGCTTAATGAACGCGGTGGTGTGCTGGGTGCGATGGAGCGGATGTACCAACGCAACAAAATACAGGAAGAAAGCCTGTTTTACGAGCACCAGAAACACACGGGTGAGCTGCCACTCATTGGCGTGAATACTTTCCTGAATAAAAACGGAAGTCCAACTGTTTTGCCCAATGAAGTGATCCGGTCAACCAAAGAAGAGAAAGAAGGGCAGATACAGAATTTATATGCTTTTTGGAAGAGAAATGAAAATAGGAAAACAGATGCCTTAAACCAGTTGAAACGTGTAGCTGTGGCTAATGGCAACTTGTTTGAAGAGTTGATGGAAACAGTGAAATACTGCTCGCTGGGGCAAATCACCCATGCGTTGTACGAAGTAGGCGGACAGTACAGAAGAAGTATGTAAAGCTGCACACGTCAGGCTTGATTAACAAGCCAAGCTATGGCAGTATGCACAAACCACGATGTTTTTTATTGGTACAGCTACAGGCATAAGGTTTAGTTGTGCTTTCCTTATATTGTTTAAAGTATGCGTTTCAACATCCCGAATTATTCGTGCTGGCTTATCTGGGTATTTTTTTTATTGACAGCCTGCAACAACATACAGGCCCAGACCATTGATTCTCTTCTTCAGCGCTACAGTGCAGCACCTAAGCAGGAAAGACTATACCTGCATTATGATAAAACTACCTACGCGCCGGGAGATACCGTTTGGTTTAAGTCATATCTGATGGCAGACCTCTTTCCGTCAGAGGTAAGCAAAACAATATATGTTGACTGGCTCGATGATAAAGGGGCATTGCTGTCGCATTCTGTTTCACCTGTATTGGAAGCTACATCTAACGGTCAGTTCCTTATTCCCGAAAATTACACTGCCTCAGCTATCCGGGTGAGGGCTTACACGCGCTGGATGTTGAATTTCGATTCTGCCTTCCTGTATGAAAAAGTGCTTCCTGTTTTATCCAAAGCACCATCACCTGTAAAAACGAAGTCAGTAGCTTCGGCACATTTCATGGCAGAAGGTGGCGATGCTGTTGCCGGACTCAACACAAAAATTGCATTTAAAGCTACTGATCAGTGGGGAGGCCCCATTGAGATCAGCGGATCGCTGCAGGACAACGCCGGAAGTGTGATACAAACCTTCCGCTCCACACATAATGGTATGGGCACCTTCCTGTTCACGCCCAGGATGGGAACTACTTATGTAGCTAAATGGAAGGATGCCGGGGGAGAGAATCACACCACTGCGCTGGATCCCTTCAAGGCTTCGGGCGCACTGTTAAGAGTTGTGCTTGCTGGTAACAAACGAACCGTAACCGTAGAAAGATCTGCCACATCAGTACCGCAACAATTTTACCTTGTAGGAACCATGTTCCAGAACAGGGTTTTTTCAACCCGGTCTGACCTTCGCACCAAACTCAGCGACACAAAAGTGATTCCCACTGTTGCTTTGCCAACAGGCATACTCACCATTACCCTATTTGACAGTGCCAGTAATCCAGTAGCAGAACGCATAACTTTTGTACAAAATAATGCTTACTCGTTTCAGCCCGTACTCAATGTTCTGCGTTACGGCCATAACAAAAGGGCAAAAAACGACTGGGAGATCAGGTTGCCCGATAGCCTTTCCACCCATCTTTCCATTGCCGTTACCGATGCAGCCCTCAACACGGACAGCAGCCACAGTATTTATTCTCATTTACTATTAACAGGCGATCTGAAAGGTAACGTGCACCAGCCAGCCGCTTATTTTAGTCATCCCAAAGATTCAACCCCTGAGCATCTCGATCTGGTAATGCTTACCAACGGATGGCGCAGGTTTAACTGGGAAGCTTTGAACCGGACCAAACCCCTGGCATTAAATCAAGGCAAAGATTCTGCTTACCTCTCCCTGTCGGGCAGGTTGTATGGGATACAGCCGGGAAGAATCAGCGGCGAAACCCTGGTAGCCATTTTAAAAACAAAAGATTCAGCCGCTTCGCAAATGGTGATGCTGCCGATCAACTCTAACGGGCAGTTCAACCAGCCTGATTTTCTTTTTTTTGATACCCTGCAGGTGTACTACCAGTTTAAAAAAGGATCGTTTTTGAACAATGCAAGTGTACGTTTTATGGAGAACCGCTTACCACCAATTACGCTGTCCGCTGGTTTCTTAAAACCGCTTGGCAAGTCATTCAACGACACTACCGGTATGGCTTATCACCGGCTGCTGGCAGCAGAAAAACTCGACTTGCGCAACTTCCAGTCGGCTAAAATGCTTTCTAATGTAACTGTACGAACACAAGCCCGCTCGAGGATCAACGAGCTTGACAAGCGTTATGCTTCAGGACTTTTTTCTGGTGCTGACAGCTACCAGTTTGACCTCACAGAGGACCGATCGGCGACAGGCTTTCTAACTATTTTTCAATACCTGCAGGGGCGGGTAGCCGGGCTCCAGATAAATAACTCCGGAGGCGGCACCACTTTGCAATGGAGAGGTGGTTCACCGTCAGTGTACCTGAATGAAATCCTTACTGATATCAATGCTGTGGCATCAGAACCAGTAGCCAATATTGCTTATGTAAAAGTATTCCGCCCACCGTTCATGGGAGGCTTCAACGGTGCCGGTGGGGCCGTAGCCATTTATACTAAAAAAGGCGGTGACAACAAGAGCACTTCCAAAGGATTAGACAATACCACCATTACGGGCTATACCCCGATCAAAGAATTTTATTCTCCTAACTATGGCACATTCGATGCACGTCATGAGCAGCGCGACCTGCGCACCACTTTGTATTGGAATCCTTTTCTAACAACCAGTCCAGCAAGGAGCAGCATAAAGCTTTCTTTCTATAATAACGATGTTACCAAAGCCTTCCGCGTAATCATTGAAGGAATAACCAAAGAC
Organism: Chitinophagaceae bacterium; assembly: GCA_041745695.1. Lineage (GTDB taxonomy): Bacteria > Bacteroidota > Bacteroidia > Chitinophagales > Chitinophagaceae > Flavisolibacter. Next base: position 10,179 of record JBGTIL010000530.1, read on the forward strand.
GGGCAGCTCACGCATTTTGAAACGATTATTGAATAAATGTCCCGGGAGCAACGCGGCCTCGAATTAATTATTTACAGAGCTTTCTTTACTGTTGTTTCTTTGATGTCCACTTCAGTGACGGTTCCGTATTTAGCAGCTATTTTCCTGATGTCGTCTGCTTTACCAACCAGGATAAACTGAAAGTTCTTTTTCGGAAAATAAGTAGTGATGATCGATTTCACTTTTTCTGCTGTGAGTCCATCTACATTCTTCTGGAAGTCGTTAATGAACGATTCGTCATATCCATACCAGTACATAGACGTTAACAGATTGGCTAACTGACCCGACGTTTCATACCGCGGTGGCAGGCCACCCTTTACATAGTTGCGGGCAGAGGTGAGCGTTTTTTCATCTATCCCTGAAGTGTGTAAACGGTTCAATACCTCTAAGGCTTTATCCAGTGCGGCTTCTGTGTTCTTGGTTGCCGTGAAGGTAGATATGCCGAAACTACCTGCACTTTTCAAACGGTTGAAACTGCTTCTCGCACCGTAAGTCAGGCCTGTGTTCACGCGCAATTCATCATTGAGCCAGGAAGTAAATCTTCCTCCGAAAACGGTGTTCACAACTTCCATTGCCACATAATCAGGATTGCTTCGCGGTACACCCGGACCGCCAATGATAAATGTAGTTTCTTTCGCATCGCTTTTGTTGACCAGCATCACCCGGGCAGCAGCCGGCAGGGCAACTGGCGCAGCAGCAGCATTTGCAGGAGGCATGCCCTTAGCCCAGGCACTAAACATGGCAGTAAGTTTGGCTTTCATTTCCTTTATGCTGAAATCACCAACCACAGCCAGTGCAGAGCCGTTAGGTATGTAAGCTTTTTTGTAAAACAAGGCAGCGTCGCCTACGGTTAGCGTGGCTACTGTTGCAAGGCGACCATTTTCGCGGTTAGAATACACGTGGGTGCCATAGCTTGCTTCATCGAAATATTCACCGATGACATTACGCGGGCTTTCACGTGCGCTTTCGAGCCTGGCCAGTGTCAGTTTTTTCTCTTTGGCAAATTCCTGCGGGTCGAAAGAAGGGATCAGTAATATATCCCGGATGATGCCCAAAATCTTATCGCCATCTTTAGCAGCAAACTTCGCGTTAAGGCCAGCCGACTCTTTAGATGCAAACGTATTTACTGAAGCACCCACAAACTCCAGCTCCTCCTCGAGTTTGCTTTTCGTCATTTTTTTATTGCCGTTCATCAGGGAGGCAGCTGTCATCATTGCCAGTCCCGATTTTTCAGGGCTGTCGTAAATGGCGCCGGCAGGCAGCACCACCGACACGTTGATCACCGGTACCTCGTGCTGTTCCATCAGGTAGATGGTAAGTCCATTTCCAAGTACTGTTTTTTCATAAACCGGCAGTTTAAAACCGGTGCTGCCACTCTGTGCGGGCACGATTTGCCAGCACAGGATACAGAGCCCGCAAAGAAAATATTTAAATCTTGCCATACTATTAATCCTCCACGTTTGATTTTAAAATGCCCACTGTGCGGGTACTTTTCTTGAAATACTCATTAGCAACTCTTTTTATATCTGCCGTTGTCACCTTGTTGTATGCCTCGGGTGCCGTAAACATTTTTCGGTAGTCATTGAAAAATACCTCATAGGTTCCGAGGTTGTTTGATTTGCCATTGATGGTTTCTACCTGATTATAGAATTCCATCAGCTTTTGATTTTTGACCTTCTGCAGTTCAGCCTCGGTAATGCCTGTCTTTTTTACTTTGTCCAGTTCGGCATATACAGCCTGTTCCAGGTCTTCTACTTTTTTATCTTTACTGGTAGTGGCATACACCGCAAACAAGGAAGGATTGAAAGTGGCGCCGAAGCTGGTAAACACTACAGAAGCAAGTGCTTTCTTGTCTACCAGTGCCGAGTACAGCCGGGACGAGTTGCCGCCTGACAATACAGAGCTCAGGATATCGAGGGCAAAGTAATCCTTGTGACCCGCCTCAGGCACATGAAAGCCAACACCGAGATAGGGACTGGCCACTTCCTTTTGCACAACGATTCGGCGCTCTCCTTTTTGCGCTGTTTCTACCAGGTGTACTGCTTTCGGAGCAGGCTGTGAAGGTATTGGCTCCAGGTATTTTTCAGCCAGTGTTTTTACATCATCCAGACGTACGTTCCCTGATACAACCACCACGCAATTGTTAGGTGCATAGTAGGTTTTAAAGTAGTATTCCAGGTCGCTTTTTGTCCAGTTCTTAATATCCTGCTCGTAGCCAATTACCGGCCAATGGTAAGGACCATCCTGGAAAGCAGATGCCTCCATATTTTCCGACAATAAGCGCCAGGGTGAATTTTCCAGTCCGGTACTGCGTTCAGAAAGCACGACGCCCCTTTCGCTTTCCACCGTCGCAGAGTCTATTCGTAGCGTAGACAAACGGTCTGCCTCCAGCTCGAAGATTACAGGCAGTGCAGAAGCTGGAAACCAGTTTGTATAAACGGTAACATCATTAGTGGTGTATGCATTATTGGAACCACCGTTGTACTCCATCACCTGGTCGAACATTTTAGGGCCATACTTTTGGGCACCGTTAAACATCATGTGCTCGAAAAAGTGAGACAGCCCCGTTATACCGGGATGCTCGTTGCGGCTGCCGACTTTGTAAAAAAGATACATGTTGGCGTTTGGAATAGAATTGTCTTCCAGCACCAGGAACTTCATACCGTTTTTAAGGGTAAATGTTTTTACATCGCCTGCTTTGTTTTGCGCGTAGAGCTGCGGACTTATAAAAAAAAGAAAGAGGTAAACGAATTTCATACAAGCATTAAATTAAGATTGGAAGTTATTCAATTATATAGTGCCTTGCTCTATCTATGTGAGGAACAAGGGTGGGCGTCTGTTTAATGGCAGGCTGAACTGAAGAGTGAATGCGCCGGGACGTTTTACCTAAAATGACTGTAATCGCTATCTTTAAGAATGAGCTTCTATATGCTGGACTCGATTTTTAACTGGAAAGAGCTCCTGATGGGCGGCGAAAATTGGTCCTTTCTGCTGGAAACGGCGCTGAGATCCTTTATTATGTTCGTGGTCATTGTACTGAGCCTGCGCATACTGGGCAAAAGGGGGGTTAAACAGCTGTCTGTTTTTGAACTGGTGGTAATAATCGGCCTGGGCTCAGCAGCCGGTGACCCGATGTTTTACGGGGATGTTGGCTTACTGCCTGCTCTCGTTGTGTTCATCATGATCATATCGCTGTACAGGTTTATCATGTACTTCATTGGCAGGAATCACAAATTTGAGAAACTGATTGAAGGCTCTTCGGTCTGCCTAATTTCTGAGGGTCGTTTCAGCATTGAAAATTTTAAAAAGGAAACCCTTGCGCAGGATGAATTTTTTGCAGAGCTGAGGCTGAAAGGCGTGATGCACCTGGGGCAGGTAGAACTGGGCATCATTGAGATAACGGGTGAGATCAGCCTGTTTTTTTATGAAGATGACAAAGTACAATGGGGGTTGCCGATCCTGCCCGATCTTTTTCGTAAACAGCTGATCGCAATCGCGGAAAAGGGAATCTATTCCTGCGCTTTTTGTGGCCACACAAATGAACTGACAGTTTCGAAAAGCCATTCCTGTTCTTTTTGCCAACATAATTTGTGGGTGAGGGCGTTGAAAAAAAATAGGGTTAAGTGATTATTTCCCTCTTAAAGTGATCGTCGGAACGACGGCTCTGGTGGCAGGCACGCAGACTGAGGTCGCGGGGCTTGCGCTTAGGACCGCTTCCGGGCTTTTGAATTTGCGGTAAAAAACACTATTTTGGGTACTTCGATCCTATACCCAACTGACAACGCTTATGGAAATTTTTTACCAAAAATTAATTTCTCTCCAGGGAAAGTTCCGTTCTATCGATTACCTGGGCCAGGTTATTTCTTTACATCAAAAATGGGAGCAGGTGTTCCATTTAATCAAGCAAATAGGCTTTACTACACATCTGGATGAATATGAAAAAAGAAAGCTTGGCATATTCAACCTGATCAATTTTTTCCATCTCTTTACAGGGGTCAGTATCGCTATTGCGGGGGTTTCGGGTAATGAAAAGTTGTCTCCCTATGCCTGGATCGTAGCCTGCTTTCCGGCGCTCAACAGTCTCCTGGTACTTGGGCTCAATTACTTTAAAAAACATGAGCTGGCGCTGCTCGCCTACTTCATTTTGCAGCCCTTTTTTACCTGCGTTGTGTACCTCAATGGATTGAACCTCGGGCTGGAGTTATTTTTTATATTGTATGGAATCTTATCGGTATTCTTTCTGCGCGATTTCGGCTACATGATATTCACAATCTCGTTTTCGATGATTTCCTATTTCGTGCTTTCTGTATTCAGCAAAAACTACCAGTACCAGCTTGCTTCAGCCAACATGGCCGTTTTCCTGATCAACCAGGCCCTGGCTATCGTATTTATATTTTACGGACTGTTTCTTATTAAGAAAGAAAATACTGGCTACCAGTTAAGTATACTCGATAAAAACAGAACACTGAACGAGAAAAATACGGAGATCGGGAAACAGAAAAAGATCATAGAAGATAAAGCTTCCCTACTTCACATTCAGGCAGAGGAATTGAGTGAGCTCAATACGCTGAAGAATAAATTGTTTTCTGTTATTGCCCATGATCTTAAAACGCCCATGTATGCCATGCGCACACTTTTCAGAAATGTGAAGCAGCAAAAGCTTCCCGCCAAAGACATTAAAGCATTGATTCCGGATGTAGTTAACGACCTGAATTACACCATCAGCCTGATGGAGAACCTGCTGCAATGGTCCAAGACCCAGATGGAATCGCACCAGGTAGAAAAGCAAAAAGTGGACGTAAGTGAATCGATTGCAGAAGCGATACAGTTGCTGCGCCTGCAGGCGGAAGCCAAAACTATTTACGTTACAAGCACGGCTGATAAGCCTGTGCACGTGTTTGCAGACAAGGATATGATCAACCTGGTGTTGAGAAACCTTTTGTCAAATGCAATAAAATTTACCCCTGAACAGGGCAAGGTAGCGCTCGGTATAACTGAACTAGCGGATTCAATAGAGATCTACGTATCGGATACCGGAACCGGTATCAGTGCGGAAGCCCAGCAAAAAATAAAAGGATTGAATTATTATACTACTAATGGCACTGCCTCCGAGTCAGGCACAGGGCTGGGTCTGATGCTGTGCAAGGAATTCCTTGCCCGCAACGGAGCAGAGCTCCAGATGAAAAGCGAATTGGGCAGGGGAAGCACATTTACATTTTCCCTTCCCTCTTATGCGGGGTCCATTGAATTGGCACCAGCTTCCACTATAAACCTTCCCGTTAATGGATAACAGTAATTTTAGAAAACGGTTGATCTTAGCTGCCGCGCTGTGAACCACCGGTCATTCCTTTCTTGACGCCACCAGCTGCCTTTGTACCCTTACCCATAAATTTAGATCCTGTGCCTGCGTTCTTGGGATTGGTAGTAGCCGTTTTTTTATCGCCCTTTTTGCCTTTTGGAGTAAGTAAACCCATTGTAAGAAATTTTATAGGAACAAATGTACTCTTTTGCAGTTTTCCATTCAAGGTTCGGGTCCAGGGAGTTAGGAATCAGTTTGATGTTGCGCTTCGTCATTTCTAAATGGCTACGCCCCGGCATTTTTCTGATCAGCTTAATTGTCTTATCTTAATCATTCTACCGACACCAACAAACGCCACTATGGACCGACGCGAGTTTTTAAGCACCAAAAAAAGGCCTGCAAACACCGCTCACCTCACACAAGCCCGGCCGCAGTCGGGTTTGAACCCTTACGCCGGGTCTTTTACCACCAATGAACTGCAGCATTTACTGAAGCGAACGATGTTTGGCTCGGCACAGGCGGACATAGATTATTTTAAAACCAAATCGCTCGATCAGGTGGTTGATGAATTGCTCAATCCTACAGCCCCTCTTCCCAGCCCTCCCGTGAACGATTATAATTCAGCAGTAGCTGACCCTGCCGTTCCACCCGGGCAAACCTGGGTCAACGCCCCTACCAACGACGGCAATATCAACGGACAACGCCGATCGTCTTTTAAAAAATGGTGGATAGGTGTGCTGCTTAACCAGGACCGCAGCATCCGGGAAAAAATGACGCTGTTTTGGGCTAATCATTTCAGCACAGAAGCCAATGACATCGGCACTGCTCACTATGTTTACCACCATCATGCTTTGCTTAGACAAAACGCACTGGGCAACTTTAAACAGTTGGTTAAAAATGTAACGATAGACGCCGGTATGCTCAGGTACCTCAATGGCTACCTGAACACCGCTGGCGCGCCAGACGAAAATTATGCCCGCGAATTGCAGGAACTTTTTACTATTGGCAAAGGACCTGCGGCACAGTTTACCGAAGACGATATTAAAAAGGCTGCCCGCGTACTCACCGGCTGGCGTATTAATGGCACCAGCTTTACTACTTTTTTCGATCCTGCAAGACACGATACTGCTTCTAAGCAGTTTTCGTCATTTTATAACGGAACCACGATCGCCGGAAAAACAGGCCCAGCCGGCGCCACAGAAACAGATGACCTGATCAGCATGATCTTCACCAATAACGAGGTAGCAAAGTTCATTTGCAGAAGGTTGTATATCTGGTTTGTCTACTATAAAATAGATGCTTCCGTTGAAACGAATATTATTGAGCCACTGGCACGGCTGTTCCGCACCAGTAACTACGATATCAAACCTGTGCTGAGTGCGCTTTTGAAGAGTGAGCATTTTTTTGATGTAATGAACCAGGGTTGTCAGATCAAAAGCCCTGCCGACCAGGTGATTGGCTGCCTGCGGGAATTTAAGGTGGCCTTCCCGAACCAAAGTACAGACTATCTTGATGCTTACGCTATGTGGGCGTATGTACGGGGCTGGATGCTGTCTATGACCCAGGACCTCGGCGACCCGCCTGGCGTTTCGGGCTGGCCTGCCTACTACCAGGAGCCGCAATTTTACGAGATCTGGATCAATTCAGACACCCTGCCCAAACGAAACCGGTTTACAGATTCCATGATCGCGTCCGGTTATACAAGAGCTGGTAAAAAGATCATCATCGATGCGGTGGCGTTCACAAAAACTTTTGCCAACCCATCTAATCCTGATGCACTTATCGACGAAGCTCTAAATATCATGTATCGGGTACCTCTTACGGCTGCTCACAAAAAAACAATCAAAGAGCAGGTACTACTCAGTAATCAAACCTCAGATTACTATTGGACAGATGCCTGGAATGCTTACGCGGCAAACCCTGGCAACATGACCAACTTTACTGTCGTCAACACAAGACTCAAAACACTATATCAAAATCTGATGAACGGGGCTGAATACCAGCTTGCATAAATCACCACCATGAAAAGGAGAGATTTCTTAAAGACCACGGTGCCGGCGGCGACTTTACTATCGTCCATCAACGGTTATTCTGTACAGGGCTTTTTGGGTAACAGCCAGCTTCAGGCCCGTCTGCTGCGCC
>JBGTIL010000531.1:0-3879 GCA_041745695.1 Chitinophagaceae bacterium
CAGCACCGGAGGGCTTATTGTAGCGAATGATGATAATGGTCCTCTCTGTACAGGTCGTCAGGCTTCAATCCGGACAATACTCGCTGCTGGTACGTACTACGTGGTATCGGAGGGTTATGGTTCTGCTACCGGAGTTATTACAACAACTTTTAATTTGGTGGTTGAAACGCCTCCCGAGATCATATACAATACCCGTAATTTCATACGCACTTGGAGTGCTACGGCTCCTGAGTTGGATGCAAACATATTTATTACAAAGTCTTTATCTGATGTAAAACAATCCACCACGTATTTTGATGGGCTTGGGAGGCATGAACAAACTGTGATAAAGGGAGGTTCGCTAACGACAGGGAGCAGCCCTTTAGATTTGGTCACGCCTGTGGTATACGACCTTTATGGACGTCAAGCTACACAACCCCTACCTTTTGTGGACGGTGTCATGAACGGCTCTTTTAAAATAAACGCACTCACAACCCAAAACGGATTTTACACGGGAAGCACCAGCCCTTTTGCCGGACAAGCAGAATCACACTTCTACAGTCAAACGGAATTTGAGGCATCGCCTCAGAATAGGGTCACTAAAAACTTGCCTGCTGGCACTAGTTGGGTGGGTAATGGAAGGGGCGCGGGTTCTAAATATTGGGTCAATACAGTTGCTGACTCCGTGCGCATTTGGAACGTCAGCGATGGCGTTGTTCTGGGTGACCTTGGCACCTATACAACCGCCGGTATTTACGCCACAGGGGAGTTGTTTAAAAGCGTTTCAGAAAACGAAACGGAAAAACAAATAATCGAATTCAAGGACAAGGAGGGTAAAGTCATGTTAAGGAAACTACAGCTTTCAACTATTCCGGGCATCCGGGATGACGGCGCCGGTCGGGGGCACATGGGCTGGCTATGTACGTACTACATTTATGATGATTTGGGGCGGCTGCGATGTGTTATACAACCGCAGGGGACAGATTTGATTGCTACGACGTGGACTCTCACCGATATCACGCTACTCGCCGAACAATGCTTCCGCTATGAATATGATGAGCGGGGCAGGATGATTGTGAAGAAAGCGCCAGGTGCAGCCGAAGAGTGGATGGTTTATGACAATCGCGATAGAGTGGTCATGACTCAAGATGGAAAACAACGAACCGATAACATGTGGATGTACACCACCTATGATGAATTGAACCGCTCGGTTAGCTCGGGCTACATTGCTGCGCACAGCGATTTAGCATACCACAGCCAACAAGCATCCACAAATATTTTTTATCCTATTTTAAATAACAATTTTGAAGAACTGACTCGTACTTTTTACGACAATTATGATTGGCTGGGTGCTGCAGGTAATCCTTTTCCAAAAGATATGTACACGGGTCACAACTGGCTTTTTCCCGTTAGCACCACATTCCCATATGGAGAAGCCCGTATTCAATCCTTTGCCACAAGAGGAATGGTGACCGGCACTAAAACAAAAGTACTCGGAACAACCTCCCAATTTTTGCATGCTGTTAGTTACTATGATGATAAAGGGCGCATGATTCAGACCCGCACTACCAACATCACGGGTTGTGATGATATGTTAGACCTGCAATATAGCTTTGCCGGACAACAAATAGCAAATTATGATTATAAGGGTAACTGTAATATACACTGGGGACAAGGCATTTTTACCAAGAACGAAGTAGATGCCTTAGGGAGAGTTGTCACTGTAAAAAAAAACACTTTACACAACCAGTGGCGTTGGCAATAAAAGTGAAACCACCATCCTCGAGAACAGCTATAATGCTTTGGGTCAGTTGAAGATAAAGAAGCTAGCACCCAATCATGATGGCGGGCGGGGTCTTGAAACACTCACATATGATTATAACGTGAGGGGCTGGCTTTTGGGTACTAACAGGGATTATGCAAAGTCTACGTCTTCAAACTCTAACTATTTCGGATTTGATCTAGGTTACGACAAGCAGGGGGTAAGCTCAATTGGTAATTATACTACGACTCAATACAATGGCAATATTTCCGGTACCACGTGGAAAAGTAGGGGTGATAATGAAGTGCGCAAATATGATTTTACTTACGATGCCATTAACCGGCTTACCGAAGCTGAATTTAGTCAAAATGTCGGCGCCGCCGTTTGGAGCAACAGCATAGTGAATTTTAGTGCCTCTAATCTTACCTATGACGCCAATGGAAACATCAAATCTTTGAGGCAGAAGGGGCTGAAACTTAATAGCAGCCAAATTATTGACGACTTCGATTATACTTATCAAGACAACGGTCGAAGCAACAAACTCCAAGCCGTGACAGAGAGTGCAGCTATCGGTAACCAGAATTTCAACCTTGGCGATTTTACCGACAAGAACAGAACCGCCGACGACTATGGTTATGATTTGAACGGCAACCTCACAAATGACAAAAATAAAAAAATTAGCAGCATCGTATATAATCATTTGAATCTGCCCACCATTATCACAATCACAAAAGATGATGGATCTCCAAGAGGGACAATTACGTATACATATGATGCAGTTGGCAATAAGCTAAATAAAACAACACTAGAATTAGCTACACAAGTGCTTCTAGAGAATGTGAATTATCCAACTAATATTACCTCAACAACTACATATCTCGGCGGATTTGTGTACGAACGCAAGGAATACAGTAATAGCAGTCTTGTATCGCTGGCGTATCCTGACCAACTCCAGTTTTTGCCACACGAGGAGGGACGCATTCGCTTCCAACCAGCAACAGGTAATACGGCTGCCGCTTTTTACTTTGATTACATGCTGAAGGATCATTTAGGTAATGTACGAATGGTGCTGACCGAGCAATTAAAGCAAGATAAATATCCAATAGCAAGCCTCGAAGACTCGAAACTTGCGACTGAGATGAAGTATTATGCAATCAATACAAATCAGATTGTGCTTGCATCTACATTGAGCAGTCTCACTGGATACAAAAATGACAATGGAATTGGTAACAACCCCGGTGATATTGACTTTGAACGTGCAACCAGCGCTAAGCTCTATATGTTAAATGGAAATAGTGCAAAAACAGGTCTCGGTATTACTTTAAAAGTAATGAGCGGCGACCGCATTGACATACACGGCAGTAGCTACTATTTTCAAAACAATACGGGCGGCGGTCCAGCTAACATGCAGGTACCTGTGCTTGAAATCTTAGGAGGTTTATTAGGAGGCCCCTCCGGCGGTATTGCGGCTGCTGCCCACGGTGGAGTATCGGCTGGTACACTTAATGGAATGAATGCAACAACCTCTGGGATTGGCGCACTTCTTTCCCAACAAACAAATGATAATAATTTGAACGATCAAAAGCCTAAGGCTTTCATTAATTACATTTTCTTTGATGAACAATTTAAATATGTAAGTGGAGGCTTTAGCTCGGTCGGAGCAAATAATCAGATTAAGCCCCACTTCGCAGAACTGCAGAACCTGGCCGCAAGTAGAAACGGTTATGTGTATATTTATGCCAGCAATGAAAGTCCGGTGAATGTGTTTTTCGATAATCTGCAAGTGGTGCATACGAAAGGGGCGATCTTAGAAGAAACCCATTATTATCCGTTCGGGCTGACGATGACTGGTATTAGTAGCAAGGCTGCAAACGGCTTAGACAATAGATACGAATATAACGGAAAGGAAATGCAAAATCACGAATTTAGCGATGGCAGTGGGCTTGATTGGTTGGATTATGGTGCAAGAATGTATGATCCGCAGCTTGGCAGATGGCATGCGAGTGACCCTTTAAGCGAGTTAGCTAGAAGATGGAGTCCTTATAATTATGCAATGAACAATCCGATTAGGTTTATCGACCCAGATGGTATGTACAGTTCTCCTTTTCAAAGAACAGATGATCTCTCTCATCGGCAGT
>JBGTIL010000532.1:0-2531 GCA_041745695.1 Chitinophagaceae bacterium
AGTACACGCTTTCCGGCCGAGCGGCTGTCTACCGGGCTCGACTGGGACGACCTGGTGCTGACCGACCACACGCGGCGCCAGATCGCCGAGATCCGGACCTGGGTTGCCCACCACAAGACCATGCTCAGCGATTGGGGGCTAGGCGACCGGGTGCGGCCAGGCTACCGCGTGCTGTTTCACGGCCCCCCCGGTACAGGCAAAACGCTGACGGCCACCCTGCTCGGCAAAGAAACGGATCGCGAGGTCTTTCGGATCGATCTGTCCATGGTGGTATCTAAATTTATTGGCGAAACTGAGAAGAACCTCGCAAACCTTTTCGACAAAGCGAGTGATAAAAGCTGGATCCTATTCTTCGACGAAGCAGACGCCCTCTTCGGCAAGCGTACCGAAGTGCGGGATGCGCACGATAAGTACGCTAACCAGGAAGTTTCGTATCTGTTACAGCGTGTGGAAACTTACCCGGGCCTGGTTATTCTGGCCACCAATTTTCGCTCGAACCTGGACGATGCCTTTACCCGCCGCTTCGAAACGGTTGTACCGTTTTCCGTGCCGAAGCCGCCGGAGCGTTTACTACTCTGGCAAAAATCGCTGCCTGCAAAAATGAGATTGTCACCTCAGATCGATCTGGTGCAGATCGCTAAGCAGTACGAACTGACAGGGGCAAACGTTATAAACTGCGTCGCCTATTGTGCCCTGCAGATGATCGAGAAAGGCCAGGAGGAACTGTCGTCCGAGCTATTGCTCGCAGCAATCCGACGCGAGTACGTGAAGGAAGATAAATTGATTTAACCAAATCGCGCTCTCCGGTGTCATATAGTCACTTCCACATTTTCTATAGCATATGGTACCAGGCCTGTTTCCATCTTCATCAACTATCCTGTAGATTAGTCCGTTGCTGTGATATACTCTTAAATTTTTGCTCCCTGGTCGGCCGTTACATTATACTGAAGCAGTATGTATTGAGCTCTGGTAAAGACGTGTACTTGTATGTTTTAAGGACTGCATTAAGCACATTTGTGATCGCATGCCTTATATAACGCTGTATTATAGTTTCACTAAATTGACTGGCTTTGGGTCGTAAACTTCCCATTGCTTTTTGCTTTCAGCCTTTACTAATCCAAAAAAAATTTTCTACGTCTTTTCTTGCTTTTTCAGACGGGATTTTACCCAGGTTGTGAAACTCAGTTCTTTTTTCATCAGCCCTGGTATTGGTTGTAACAATATGCTGGTGAGGGTGCCCGCCGTCGTGATGTTGGTAGAGTAAATAGGCTGCGATCGGAAGCCATTTTTTTGTAAATAGGTGTTAGCAATTTCTTTTAAATTGTTTTTAGAAAGTCGTTCTGAGGGGTCCAAATTGAGTGTGATTTTGGGCCACCGGTTACCCTCGTGCAGAGGTTAAATCGGTCAGCTTTTGCAGCATGTGAGAAAAGTTCAATTGCTCCAGATCAATGGGGTAATTTCCGGCTGCAAGGCAGGTCGTAATTTCGTTATTTACTTTATGCTCATTGTAGTTTAAAACACCACGAAGATTGGTGTCCCGAGTGGATTACGGCAACCATAACTCGGCGATTTTATGATGCGATTTTTGATTCTCCTGTATTGTTCATGAGCTCGTTTTTGTCTAACTCATAGGTCAAAATTCAGGCTTTAAATTCCCCACTCTGCTGGTGCGTGTCAAGCTTTTAAGTGCCTGGTTGATGTTGTTTCCAATGGTTAAGCTCAGATCTTAAGCGCATCATATCTGCCATAAAGTCATCAAGGGATTCGTTGTGGTGGTATACGGTGATGGGCTTGTTGAAAGGTAAACGGGGCACAAACTCGCTTAATTTGTAGATGGTGCTTTTGCTGCATTTGTTGTTCAGCTGATGATACTCCTGGATGGTCAGCCTTAACCCGATAATGCGTGTTTGAAAAGAAGTTTTGTCTTTTATCCTATCGAATTGTACCGGTTAGCTACCCTGTGTAGCGCCGGTTTCTGGCCGCCGCACCGACCCTGGAGGGATGCGGCAAAAGCCGGTTGTTTAACAACCGTACATCTGGCCGATTGCGGGAAAGAGGCAATCTTGCAACTTTAAGTATGTTCTTAGACTTTTCATAGGCATTTATTAGGTTTAAGCATCTTCTAAAAACTTGTTTGTTCAAGTGTCAGTATTTTGTACATCCGATAATGGCAAGACTATTAAAGCTTGTGTCCTAAACTTTTCTTTTGAGCCTTACCGAAATTCACCAACCAGTCATTAAGGTCATTATGATGCTGATATAAGCAGCTTTCATCTTTATATTTATTGTTTAAAGACAGGGCATACCGACTGCAATTTTGTCCGGTAGCATCACGGTCTAAATAGAGCCTAATGCATTCATGTTCTTCCATAAAAGAGCGCGCTTTTTCAAAGAAGGAAACCGAATTTAAAATCACAAAATCACTTGGAATTTGAGGCTGATTTTTATGGATAGCCATGAAAGAAAGGAAGTCTGTAAAGCCTTCAAAAACGCTTGCTTCTTTGGCTCCGTTATTAAACGTTGTGATGTCT
>JBGTIL010000533.1:0-5036 GCA_041745695.1 Chitinophagaceae bacterium
TCTTTTCATAAGACGTAAAAAGATTAAAGGCAATATAAAGCAATACTACCGAGCCAAGAAACCTTCTGAAGGTTTGAAACCATCCTTCAAATGTTTGACCGAAAGGATTGGCAAGTTCAATCACCAGGTAAAAAAGAAAAATTAGGATAGCAATGCCCACGGAGGTCCTGGAGAACTCGCTGAAGCTTCTTCTTAAACTGCTTCCGCGTAACAGTAGACTCAAAAAAGTAGCGCCGATCAGCACATCTGTTACCACGCCAACCGGAAACGCATCTTGGAACAAAAAGCGCGAAAAGTGAAAGGCAAAAAAAGCGTAGGCAAGATTGATGTACAGCCCAGCCTCTGTACTAATCATACAGGTGACAACAGTAAAGAAACCAAGCACAACTCCAAACAGGCCAAAACCTAAAAACGTTTGTCGCGATACAAGGTAGCCAAACAAGATGGCCACTGCTGCTATGAGGGCTACCCCGGTAACATTGTTCAATTTTTGACCAATGATTGCTTTCTCAAGGTATCCTGAGAGGCTGAAACGTGATTGACTGCGCGGACGCGCTAACTCGTTCTTCACCTTAATAAAATAAGATCTTAATGAAAATGGCAATCATTGTTACAGCAACTACTGCTATCACAAAGCGTTCGTGCAACGAAGTTTTGTATTCTTCCATAGACAGATTGAATTTCTGCAAGATATTTAAAAATAAGGGTACTACACAGCGTTCTTGCTTTTGAGCAGGCTACCCAATGATTGGAACTATAAAAAAATGGCACTACCAGCGAACCGGTAATGCCATTGAACAATACATCTGATCTATTTTCTTATCAACTCCAGCTGCTGTGCCTTACCTGCTCCAAAGGAAGTTTTAAGGAAATACATTCCCGGAACAAGCGTTTGCGGCGGCGTTACCATGATGGTATTCACACCAAGGGCAATCTGCGCAGTTTTCTGATAAACCATTTTTCCTCCTGCGTCGTATAGACTCATATGCATACGATCGTTGCGTTTTGAAGTCACTGAAAGCGTAAACCCTTCACTGAACGGATTAGGATAAGCACTTATCGCCGCTGTCATCTCCATTGCTTCTTCTGCTCTCTGGTACACAGTTGCAGCCGGAATCGGAGTGCCTGGTACGGTTGGTACAGCACCTGCAGTAGCAGTGTATCCCTGTATTACTAGCGCACCTATTAAGCCATACTGAGAATACTGTGTTCCGGGGGCAATGGTGATGTCTACATTACCAAACTCGTCGGGTACAATATCATACATGGTTACCGCTCCCGTTTTGTTCAGGGAAGCATTGAGCAATGAAGTTTTGTTGTTTACGGTGTAGGCAACGTTAACGTCACCCCATGCCTGTGAGCTTGCGAAGAAGGTAAAGTCGTATTTCTTCGAAACGTCCAGACCAGTAAGTTTTAACGTAGCTGATTGTCCCGGGAACAAACCATAACTTTCGATCATCACATTGTCCGGGAAGATGCCTGAATTATTACCCGTGGTCATGCCTGCACCGTAAAGCCCGGCGAACAATCCTGTTTCTTCCAATCCCACACTTGAAGGCGCACCTGTATTGTCTTTCAGGTTATTCCACACGAACCCTTGCTGGGGAATAGTGTTGGTATTGTTCCAGGGCGCAGGTGCATTGAAATCGTTAGAGAAGTTGATATGCACCGTATTCGCATAGGTATTCGCAGAACGCACGTTGCTGTAATCAGACAGCTCCGTGTTGCGCCTGGCGCGAACAATATAATGGAAGGCTGTGTTGGCAGTGAGCGGAGTATCCTTATAGGTTGTAGTATTTGCTGCCAGCGTCGCGATAAGAGAATAGGCTCCGGAAGCTGGCGCGCGCCAAACCTCATAACCGGTTTCATTGTCCGCCCTATCCTGCCACTGCAGGGAAAGTGTATTGATTTTTAGTGTGGCAACCCGCAGTTCTGCCGGTCCGAGTAAGGATACGGTTGCGGGGTCATAGCTCTGTATGATCATGGAACTTAGCAGGGCATAGTCGGCACCGCTTACTCTTGCCATGGTAATTACCACCTGACCGCTCGCATTGGGAACTACGCCATTGATCTGGACCGTCTTGTTTAGGTTATAGCCTGCGTTGAGAGTAACGCTGGTACCATTGATCGTAAAACGTGAGGTGCAATTGAATCCGTCTTCGCGACTATTGAAGAATACGAAGTTGTACTTCTTTGACACACTCAATCCTGCTACTACAATCCGCTTGCCTGACATAGAGGTATCAACGATTGCTGTGCGCATCACATCTTCAGGATAGATCTCCTGTCCGTTTCTTGCGCGCATACCCATAGTGTTAGCGCCAAGGAATCCGTCGGGGAAGGTAACGTTGATAGATGTGGCTGCATCATTCTCGTCCACGATATTACTAAAGGTAGAGCCTGGAGCAGGGTAGCCTGATAAATTGTTCCAGGGCTTGGCTGCAAAGCTGCCACCATCTGAGAAATTAAAGTACACCAATGAAACCGACTTGTCAGACACTGTCAGCGAGAAGGCCTCGCTGCTGCTTGAATCTAAATTATCTTTTGCGGTAATAACGATGTTATTGTAGGTGCCGATTGATCCTGCCAGGGGCTCAATGTTGATTACACCTGTACCATTGCCGTTGTCGGTGAAACGAACAAAAGAAGGCAGGTTGCTTGCTGTTAAACGAATTACTTCACCTGCATCATCGGTGGCTGAAACATTCACCAGCAAAGACTGGTTGTTTTTCAGTTTTACGTCATTGATCGGAGCAACCTTTGGAATGCGGTTGAGGGTTTTTACCGATACAACATTGGTATAAGCAGAAGTACCAACTGAATTGGAAGCTCTCACCTTGTAGAAGTAGGTTGTTTTACCCGTATACGACTCGTCTGTATACGAAGTTTCGTCAGCGGCTGCTGTACCAATTAAAGTGAAAGGACCTGTAGCTGTAAGCGAACGATAAACTTCAAATTCGCTTTCGTTGTAAGCCTGGTCAGTCCAGGAGAGCCTTACGCCTTCAGGTGCACTTTGTCCTTCGAGTGTAATAGCGGCAGCAGGCAGCGTAGCGTCGCTGAATAAAGAAGTAATGACGATTGAGTTTAGATAACCGGCAGTGGCACCACTACCCTTACTCATATTGATGCTGACGGTACCATCTGCAGCAGGCTGAATGTTGGTTAGGGTTACCGTGTTGCGGGTATTGTTCTGAACATAGAGCGACACACTCTTGCTACCGATAGTGTAGGTTACTGAACCGTTATCCGGTGCAATGTCCCAGATGCTTCCTGCATGAAAAGTGAAGTTATATCTGCCAGCAGGATTTAAGCCGGTAAGATTTGCTGCTACGGTTGCAGGCGTCCACCAGGTTCCAAAGTATAAATGACTTCTTAAAACAGCATCCGGGTATATGCCGGAGTTGTTGCCTGTTTGTGGTCCATTAGTAGCCACATTCCATGCAGCTGGCTGAAAATTGAGCCCGATGCTGGTGATTGCACCAGTAGCATCTTTGAAATTTACCGATGACGCTCCGCTAACATTGTTCCATGGTTCGCCAACTGCTTCAGCTGCCATCATTCTTACATAGATCTTCTTGGTAGGATTGACATCATTTACAGTCAGGGTAAAGGAAACAGCGCTAAAACCGCCGCTGCCATCAGCCACTTCAATTGTTACCGGATAGATGCCAGCACTGGCATAGGTTGGCTGTACCACTAAGGTTGCGCTGCCGCCCGCACCGGTTGTAAGCGTGTAGTTTGAAGGCAACCCGGTTACCGACCAGGAAAAAGTACCACCGGCGTTCAGATCAGTGGCTGATAGCGGTATGTTTACGATTGCATTTTCGTCCAGCGTGATATCTGTGAGGCCTGTGATCGCCGGATCATAATTATCATTCACTGTGAGTGTGAATTGCGTTGTGTCTTTTTCCCCGTAAGTGTCTGTAACAATAACGGCGAGCCCGGGATAGACGCCCTGATGCGCAGCAAGCGGACTGAAAGTCATGGTAGCAGTACCGTTTGCATTGCTGTTGAGCGTTGCAAAAGAAGGAAGATTACTGCCTGCAAAACTCATGCGGTCGCCATCAGGATCTGTTGCTTTTATTATGAACGAAGCAGTGGTGCCGAAACGGGCAGTTCTGTTTTGAACAACGTTGATCGAAGGTGCAGTGTTAAACGTTTTTCCACTGTCGCTGTTACTGAAGGCAGAGATGCCACCCGCGTTCACCGCACGCACTTTATAATAATAAACGGCATTCCCGTAGAGGGGAGTGTCGATATACGTGGTAGTGTTCGGAGGAAGTGTTGCGAATAAAAGGAAGTTAGAAGCCGTGGTAGCAGATCTGAATAGTTCAAACCCGGTTTCATTTTTCGATTTGTCTGTCCAGTTTATGGCAACGGATGTTTTAGAACGTCCGTAAGCGGTCAGTAAAGATGGGTATGCAGGGGCTGTTTGCGGCGCCAATGCGGTTGCATTAGCATGCAATACCCCGAGGTAAGTGTCTGGGATCGCCTGCTTCGGAAGACCTGCTCCAGAGATTTTAACCAGCAGGGACTCGATGCCTGTGGTTTCAAAATAGGTAACATAAATCGTATGAGGGCCCTTAGTTAAGTTCACCGATCCCGATTTTTCTGTTGCCAGGTGCTCGCCATCATTGTTCACCACCATACGGGTAGCATCAAAGCCGTCGATATACAGTTTGGAGCCTGCATCAGACGAGGTGTAGAAAGTATATATGCCGTTATTAGGGATGTTAATCGTTCCACTGTATTTCACCTGGAAGTGATCGGTACGACTCTGCATGCCCAGGTTGAAATTGGTCGAGCGTCCGGTTTTTACTGGCGTCAACGTATTGAAATCAGGCAAGGCTGTAAGCGCGTTTTGCTCGTAATAGGCGTAGTCTACACCCTGCCCTTCTTTGTCGAATAATGACTCACCTGTTACACCTACAGCGCGGACACGGTAATAATAGCGAATATTGGAACTCAGTGAGCTGTCTGCAAAACTGGTTACGTTAGCGGCTGTTTGACCAACCGTTATAAAATTAGTGAATGGA
>JBGTIL010000534.1:0-2575 GCA_041745695.1 Chitinophagaceae bacterium
CAGTTCTTTTGCCACCCCAATCGATACTAATGATCCGCGCCATATGCAGTATTTACTAAGCGTTTTATTCTAATGCGTCATCCGGTGATGCTATCGGTTGCGCCTGTTCACTTTAAAATTTTAGAAACAAATCTGAGATCACAAAAACCGCGAACACTACCGAGGCAATGCCGTTTGCGGTCATAAAAGCCAGGTTAACCCTTTTCAAGTCGTCGGGCTTAACAATAGAATGCTGATACACCAGCATTCCTCCAAAACAAAGAACGCCTATCCAATATAACCAACTGAAGTTCCCAACTACGCCTGCAGCCACAATGCAAGCCGCGCTGAAAAGATGTAAAAATTCAGAAATCCGTAATGCCCTCGACTTTCCAACCGAGGCAGGTATCGAGAATAATTTGTTGCTGCGGTCGAAATCCTCGTCCTGCAGGGCATAGATGATATCAAATCCACTGACCCAAAAAAGCACTGCGAAAGAGAATAGAATTGGAAGAGGATGAAAGACGCCTGTTACTGCCAGGTAGGCACCAATGGGTGCAAGAGATAAACCCAAACCCAACACCAGATGACAGAAGGCGGTGAACCGTTTGGTATAACTGTAACCCAAAACTACCGCAAGGGCAATGGGCGAAAGTATAAAGCAGATGGTATTGATAAAGAAAGTGCATGCAATAAACAGCATACAACAAATAATGGTAAAGAGGAGTGCGTTTTGTGGTGTGATAAGGCCCCTGGGCACCTCCCGGATAGCCGTGCGAGGGTTTAAAGCATCCCACTTACGATCCAGGTACCTGTTGAAAGCCATTGCAGCACTGCGCGCAAGCACCATGCAGAGGATGACAAGAACAAACAGCAGGGCATAACTCGCCACGGGGGTTGCACCTCCTGCATCTGCATTTGTTGACTTATTATCGGAAACAAAAGATCTTTCAAACAGACCAGACGACACGCCCAGGAAGAAACCTATCAGGGCGAAGGGCATGGCAAAGACCGTATGGGAAAATTTTATAAGACTGAGGTAATTCTTTACACTACTCATAGAAACATTTTGGACAAGGCAAGCACGTCCCCACGCAACATATATAAAATCAGCTCATTTTATGGCAACCGGTTTCGAACCAATTCCCATAGCACTACGCCCGCTGCCACGGAAACATTTAAAGAATGTTTCATACCCAGCTGGGGGATTTCTATACAACCATCGCATTGCTCTATTGTTGCCTGCTCCACACCGCTCACTTCATTGCCAAAGATATAGGCGCTCCTGGTTCCGGTGTATGCAACCTGCTGCAATGGCAGACTGCTGGCAGCCTGCTCAACAGCATAGATTTTGAAACCTTGTTGCTTTAGTTCTAGCAGTGCTTCGCTAATGTTCGGAAAGTGTTTCCAGTTCACTGAATCGTCGGCACCAAGGGCGGTTTTCTTTATCTCCTTATGAGGCGGATGAGCAGTGTAGCCGCAGATATAGATCCCTTCGATTAAAAAAGCATCTGCGGTACGAAACACAGAACCTACGTTATAAGCACTCCGCACATTTTCCAACACTACTACAATGGGTATTTTCTCGGAAAGCCTGAACTCGTCCGCAGACTTCCTTCCCAGTTCGTCCATGGAAAGCTTACGGATCGGATTTTCGTTGTTCACGCTGCAAAAGTAAGCAGCAGAAAATGGTGAATAAAAAACGGATTATTAACCACACAGCCCGCCTACATTTGGCCAGCCAATGAGTAAAACGCCCACTTCAGATACACCGATGATGGAACAACACAAGGCTATCAAGGCTAAATACCCTGATGCGATCCTGCTGTTCCGTGTAGGGGATTTTTATGAAACGTTCGGACCTGATGCCATTATCACTTCTCAAGTGCTGGGCATCACGTTAACCCGGCGGAACAATGGCTCAGCCGCGCACAACGAACTGGCAGGCTTTCCACATCATTCCCTCGATACCTATTTACACAAGCTGGTAAAAGCCGGCTATCGTGTTGCCATTTGCGATCAGCTGGAAGATCCTAAATCAGTAAAAGGTATCGTTAAAAGAGGAGTAACTGAAATGGTTACGCCTGGTACTGCAACAAACGACAAACTCCTCGACCTCGCGTCGAATAATTTTCTTGCAGCTGTGCATTTTGCGGGCGACCAGTACGGGCTGGCCTTTCTTGATATTTCTACCGGCGAATTTTTTACTGCTGAAGGCGACAGGGAGTATGCCGACAAGCTCCTTGCAGGCTTCAAGCCCGCGGAAGTAATTTTTCAACGGCACAACCAGCGCAAATTCAAAGAAGAGTTTGGCGTAAAATATTATACCTATACCCTGGACGAATGGATATTTACTGAACAGCACGCCAGCGAGTTGCTGCTCAAGCAGTTCAATACGCACTCCCTCAAAGGCTTTGGCATTGAAGGTTTCAGTAATGGCTTAATTGCAGCCGGGGCTGTGCTGCACTACCTGCGCGATACCGAGCATCCGAACCTGCAACACATCACTTCTGTACAAAGGTTGGAACAGGCCGACTACCTGTGGATGGACAGGTTCACGATTCGCAACCTTGAGTTGCTTCACAGCGCATCGGAA
>JBGTIL010000535.1:0-5294 GCA_041745695.1 Chitinophagaceae bacterium
TGGCCTGATTTAGGCTAAGCAATACTTATTAATTGTTCAGCCATCGCTTTAGACAGCTATTACACAAAGTTTTGACAACGACTCTATAATAAGTGTGACAACTCCTCTTGAACTGGAGGAAAGTGGTAAAACGATCAAACAATCATCTAACCTGTGATTAATGGACAATCTGTCAATCCTTCAAACACACCGGGTCAAGCATTAGTAATGCCCCGAAGCACTACTCCTAAGGCTGATGTGATTATGAACCCTGTTGTGTTCTGCGGCACAACAGACTAATAGTCTAATATCAATCGATAGAGAGCGCCTTGTGTTCTCTAAGCTCTGCTTCTATGCTGGTACTGAGGGCTTCGAAGATGTCGTCTACGGAACCTTCGCCTTTCACACGTACCAGTTTTCCATCTTGTTCGTAATAGCTGGCAACAGGTTCTGTATCTTTTTTATAGACCGTATAACGGTTACGTATAATTCCCTCGTTTGTATCATCTGTGCGCCCGGAGGTTTCTCCCCGCTTTAATAAGCGCTTAACCAGTTCTTCCTCCGACACTTCTAGTGCTAACACCTTTGAAATGGACTTCTTTTTTAAAGATAAAAGCTTATCCAGTGCTTCTGCCTGCGCAGCGGTACGCGGAAATCCATCAAACAAAAAGCCGTTGCCCGCGTTGTGCTTTTCCAGGCAGCTATCGATCATGCCGATAACCACTTCGTCAGGTACCAGCTGGCCCTTATCCATAAAATTTTTGGCTTTTAAACCCAAATCTGTTCTGTCTGTTATTTCCTGGCGTAACAAATTGCCTGTTGACAGATGGACCAGCCCGTATTTTTCTACTATCTTATCTGACTGCGTACCTTTTCCACTGCCCGGAGGGCCAAAGAGAATGATGTTGAACATAGTTGCGTACTAAGCTTTAGAAACAAATATAGCGAAAAGCAGGGTGCTATAAACGCGAAGCACAATTGAAGGAAACAGCCCTCCCATCTGTCATTCCTCCTTATGAAATCTGCTGGCAGCTTACAATTAGCGATGCAGCTACACAGACGGACTATTTCCTCAAAACATTTCCATCTTTTGCGGGCGGGGGTGGGAAACTGTCTTCGCTACACCACAATCAACTCATAAAACTTGTCGGGATGAAGGTATTTATTTGCGAGCTCTTGCAGTTCTCTCGGGTTGACTGACTTGATCGTATTGATTTGGTTGTAGAAGTAAGATTCATCCAGCCCGTTCAATACAATATTTTTCCATCGGTTTATGATCTGGAATGGACCATCCAGGTCGCCAAGGATACTGCCCATCATATAATTCTGTACGAGGAGCAACTCGTCTGCTTCAACAGCCTCATTGCGTAACAATTCCATTTCTTTATGAATTTCAGTAACCGTGGCTTCGCATACGTCGCGACCTGCCTCTGTGCTGATCACCCAGGCGCTTTGCTGCACATGATTCTCGAGGTAGCTATAGATACCGTACGTATAACCTTTTTCCTCACGGATATTACTCATCAGCCTGGAACCGAAAAACCCTCCAAAGAGGCTGTTTAACACCATGGCTTTAAGAAAATCGGGATGGCGTCGGTTAGGAAAAGGTGCGCCCATCCTGATGGCGCCCTGTACCCCGTTCGGATCATTGGTAATACGGTATTTCTTCTCAACCGCCCGCTCTGCTGGGATGTCTGACGAGGTAGTACTATTATTCTGAAGATCGCCGAAAGCGCTGTTGAGTAGTTGGTATAAGTTTGCGGGAAGTTTACCGGCAACAAATACTACCAGGTTACCCTGCACGTAATGATTGCTATAAAATTGAATCAGCTCCTGCTGGTTAAAGGCGTCAAAATCCTCGTAGCGTGTGTATTTTCCATAAGGGTGGCTCTCACCGTACAGGTAGGCATCGATCAACCGGGAGGCAACGAAATCGCACTTTTTTAAATTCACATTCAGCCGCTGCTTCATGTTCTGTTTGTAGATAGCGATTTCTTCTTCCGGAAAAACCGCGTCGGTAAACAGCTCCCGGATAACGGGCAACAATTCGGGCAGATGTTTTGCCAGGCAGTGCAGCGAAACAGTTGCTGTTTCGTTATAGCAGGCGCGATTTAAGTAAGAACCATAGTATTCAAAGTGTTCATTAATGGCAAAAGCATTCTTTGTTGAAGTGCCATTTTTAAGCAGGAAATTCGTGCTTGCGGCTACCAGGTTCTTTTGCTCGAACCAATTGCCGGCAGAAAAAACGCAGTCTACCAGCAACACATCTTCAGCGCCTGCGTCAATGGCATACACCTGAACGCCATTATTGAGCGTGAAACGATCGCATTGTTTCAACTTAAGATCAAATTCTACAGCATCTTTTATCCGCGGCGAAACTTTTCTTTCCAGCATAATTCGAGGGGCATTAAAAAAAGGTAATTAGAGAATGTAAGAAATACGTTTATACTTCAGAAAACAAAAATAACTTTAAGGGGTCTACAAATTCTCTTTTCATGCATTCAGTCCGCTCATTTTCCCCAATGCTGCTTTTGATAACCGCAACGCTCGTGGTGTCGTCTGTTCAATGCACCAAAAAAACAACTCCGGCTGTGAGTGTGCTGCCCACCCCGCCGGTTCCCGTTCCGCCGGCGCGGGACTGGAAGTTTGAAGCCACACCGGTGTGGGCTGACGAATTTACTACAGAGGGTAAACCTGATACAGAGAAGTGGGGATATGATACCGGGGGCAGCGGTTGGGGGAATAATGAACTTGAGTTTTACACCGCAGGCGACAACGTAAGCCAGAAAAGCGGACTGCTCCTGATTCAAACGAGAAAGGAAGAAAAAGGCGGCCGGTTTTATACTTCTACCCGATTAGTGAGCAAAGGCAAAGGTGATTTTTTGTATGGTCGTTTTGAGTCGCGTGCAAAGCTACCGAGGGGACGTGGTCTCTGGCCGGCCATCTGGATGCTCCCCACAACCAGTGAATACGGAGGATGGCCAAAATCTGGCGAGATCGACATAATGGAACAGGTGGGTTACGATCCTTACAAAGTACACATGACCGTACACACAGAAACTTACAACCATGGAAGGGGCACGCAGCGAGGTGCTTTTAAGCTTGTTCCCTCTGCCATGGACAGCTTCCACGTGTACCGAATTGACTGGACACCCGATCGCATCCAAGGTTATATAGACGACGTTGAGGTTCTGTACTTTCCCAATGAACGCAGGTCACCTAACGAATGGCCCTTCGATAAGAAATTTCACTGGCTGCTCAATGTAGCCGTTGGTGGCAACTGGGGCGGACAGCAGGGGGTAGATGATACCATCTTCCCTGCAACCATGGAAATTGATTACGTGAGGGTGTATAAATTAATACCCTGACTAACTTTTGCTGTAATAGTAGAGGGTGTTGCTGTTACCATCCCTAAAGATGTTGTTGCACTCCGCCATAATGTGCGCGGCGGTAACTTCATAGTACCGGTTTAGTTCCGTATTCATCAAAGTTGCGTCGCCCAGGAGTTCGTAGAAAGCCAGGCTGTTGGCCCGGTTCATTACACTCATATCTTCAAAAGCAATGGCACTTTCGGTTTTGTTCTTCACTTTTTGCAATTCGGCTTCCGAGATAAGTTCATTCCTTAACTTCTCCAACTCTGCTTCAATTGCTTTTTCCGCATCCTCCATTTTTACACCTTTTACCAGCTTTCCTTCAATGGCCAGCAGACCTGCGTCTACAGTTCCGGAGTGATGGCATTCAATGTTCGAAAACAACTGCTGCTCTTTAACCAGTGCCTGGTACAACCTCGAAGAACCTCCACCACTCAGCACTTCCGTGATCAGGTCGGCAATATAATACCGGTCGTCGAGCCGGGTATAGATATGCCACACTTTGTATAAGGCATCCAGTGGCACGTCGGCATGTATTTCTAACCGGCGGGCTACCGATTGGGCAGGCTCCTTTGGTAGCTCACGGTTGTATTTTTCGCCAGCTTCAATAGGACCAAACCACTTTTCGGCGAGTGCCTTTACCTGCTCTGTTGTAACATTTCCTGCAACTACCAGGATGGCATTTACCGGGCGATAGTGCTTAAAGAAAAAGTCTTTTACATCCTGCAGTCCGGCGTTTTCAATATGGGAGAGTTCTTTGCCAATGGTCATCCACCGATAGGGATGGGTGGTATAAGCCAGTTCTCGCAACTTCAACCACACATCACCGTAAGGTTTGTTGAGATAGTGTTCCTTAAATTCTTCGCAAACTACTTTCTGCTGTACCTCAAGGCTTTTCTTTGTAAATGCGAGAGATAACATACGATCGCTTTCAAGCCAGAAAGCGGTTTCGAGATTTTCAGCAGGAAGCTGGACATAGTAGTTCGTGAGATCATTAGTCGTATAAGCATTGTTCTCACCCCCGGCCATTTGGAGCGGATCGTCGTACTCCGGTATATTGAGCGAACCCCCAAACATCAGGTGCTCAAATAAGTGAGCAAACCCCGTACGGGAAGGATCTTCATCCTTTGCACCTACATCGTACATAACGTTTACCACCGCCATTGGGGTAGAGGTATCCTGATGCACAAGAACGCGTAAACCATTGTCTAAAGTGAACCGATCAAAATGAACCACAACAATAATAATTTAAATGAATGCCTGATTGCCAGCATAACAGCCGGTAAAATTACGCAAAGAGCAACAGCCAAATCTTTCTGATTAGCGAAGAATATTGTCTACTTTAAATGAGAACTCTTTGAGTTCACCGTTGCGGCGTATAATTACCTTGGCCTTTTCCGACGTGTTTTGCAAGGCTATCTTATACTGGTTCAGGTTCTGTGAAAAGTTTTTGTTCACCGCAACAACAACATCGCCTTCTTTCAGCCCTCCTTTTTCTGCAGGAGAGCCTTCTGCAATGTCGCCTATTAAAATTTCCCCATCAATGTAGTACAGCTCTATACCGCTGTAGGCATAGTCGAACGGCTCGCCAAAATGTGTATTCGGGGTCAGGTAGAAGTCCCGCTTCTCGTAATTGATAATAGCGTTAAAACGGCGTAGCAGATCATTACCTATGATGCCGCCCAGGTAAGGGTAGGAGGTTACATTATAGAGATCTTCAAAAACATAAATAGGCACGTTTCGAAAGCGATAGGGGCCGAGCTTAATTTCTTTAATTACCGTTAAGTGCATGTCTACCTTACCGCCCAGACCTTCCGCTTCTTTCACATACAGTTTCCGCTTCCGGTGAAGCACAGCACTGTCTTTTACAAAATCAGTACTTAGTAACATGTTCAGTCCGGCTCCCAGATCATACAAAAAACGGCTGTTGATCTGGCGGTTGTC
>JBGTIL010000536.1:0-4323 GCA_041745695.1 Chitinophagaceae bacterium
CGAGTCCCTCCACCCGCACAGCGAAAACGGCAGGGAACAAAAACCAATGAAGAAACTTGGCAGCTCTTCTTCATTCGATCGTTTTGATCCCTGCCGTTCTTTAAACAATCCAATCCTTTCTATTCACAGGCGATCCTAATACAGCGAAACATGGCTACAGTTATACAGCACGAAGTGGCTCCCTTGCACAGGCAACTGGATGTTACCATCAACAAAGAAGATTATCTCCCTTCCTTCGAAAAAGCAATCAAAGAGTACAGCAAGAAAGCTAATATACCAGGCTTCAGAAAAGGTATGGTGCCTTCTGGTTTGATAAAGAAGATGTACGGCAATTCTTTGTTCGTAGACGAAGTGCTGAAGACAGTAGATAAAGAGGTGATCAACTACCTGGAAACAGAGAAGCTCGAAATCTTTGCACAGCCACTTCCCAAAGAAATGAACCTGGCCAGCATTGATGTAAACACGCCAGACGATTACACCTTTTCTTTCGAGGTGGGCATGAAACCCGAATTCAACCTTCCCGAGCTGGCACAGATGCCTTTGAAAAAATACAAAGTTGGTATTACCGATGAAGAGGTAACCAACGAGGTAGAGCGGCTTCAGAATCGTCATGGAAACATGACCGAACCTGAAGACGTATCGAAAGACGATACGGTACTGAACGTCTCTTTTGTTGAAACCGATCAGGAAGGCGTTGAGAAAGAAGGCGGCATCAAAAAAGACAATTCGTTATTACTAAAATATTTTAAAGAAAGTTTTCGCCCTTCGTTGCTGGGCAAGAAACAAGGAGACAGCATTCAGCTTCGGTTAGACGAGGCATTTGAAGGGAAGGAAGCAGAATGGGTGATGCAGGACCTCGGCGTGGACAGCCCCACCGACAAGCATTTCAAGCTGCATATCACCAAACTCGGATTTGTAGAACAACGCGATTTGAATGAAGAATTCTTTGAACAGCTGTTCCCTAGTGGAGAAGTTACAAACGAAGATGCCTTCCGCGAAAAAGTACGTGGTCAGCTCCAACAACAATGGGAAGGGGAAAGCCGCAACCAGTTGCACCACCAGATCTACCACGAGTTGCTCGACCAGACAAACATCAACTTTCCTGAGGAATTTTTGAAGCGCTGGATCAAAACCCAAGGTGAAAAAGGGGAACAAAAATCTGATGAACAGGTAGAACAGGAGTTTCCTAATTTTCTAAAACAGCTTAAATGGACGCTGATCACAGATAAGATTGTCGGCGAAAACGGCATAGCAGTGCAACAGTCTGATATCCGTGAGTTTGCCCGTCAGCAATTACTGGGCTACATGGGCGGTGCGGCACTCGATGAAGAACAGCAATGGGTGAAAGACTACATTGACCGGATGATGAAAGACCGCAAGTATGTAGAAGACTCGCATACGAGGGTTCAGATGCAAAAGATGTTTGAGTGGGCCGAAAGCAACGTAAACCCTACCGATACACCGATATCGAAAGAGGAATTTCAACATATGACGCAACAGCACCAGCAACAGCATGGTGAAGAATAAATACGAAATGCAAGATTTTAAAATAGGAGAACCGGGCAGCCAGTTCTCCTATTTTATTACCCCTCCTGTCCTTTTGTCGCATTTTTCAGGTAGCATGCTATTTGCTACATTCGTATCCATTCAATTGACTTACCTAATTACAAGACCATATGACTTTTAATTCTGAATTTGAAAAATACGCTGTGAAACACCGCGGCATGTCGAGCAATACTTTGCACAGCTACGCCAGCCAGATGGTAACGGCACTTACACCTAATATCATCGAAGAAAGACCAATGAATGTAGCTGTTATGGATGTATACAGCCGTTTGATGATGGACCGCATTATCTTCCTTGGCTATCCTATCAGCGATGAAGTAGCCAACATTATCACAGCACAATTGCTCTTCCTCGACTCCTCCGATCGCACCCGCGATATCAACATGTATATCAATTCACCGGGTGGCAGCGTATATGCGGGACTGGGTGTGTATGATACCATGCAGTATGTAAGCCCCGACGTAGCCACCATCTGTATTGGCATGGCCGCGTCTATGGGAAGCGTACTGCTGGCAGCAGGCACCAATGGCAAGCGGGCAGCACTGAAGCACAGCAGGGTGATGATGCACCAGCCTAGCGGCGCTATCGGTGGCCAGGCGACAGACATCGAGATTACTGTAAAGGAGATCCGCAAACTAAAAAGAGAGCTATACGACATTGTAACACACCATTCAACACAGCCTGTTGAACGTGTTGAGGCAGACTTTGACCGTGACTATTGGATGACAGCAGCAGAGGCCAAAGAATACGGACTTGTAGACGAAGTATTGCTTGTAAACCCACGCAAAGAAAAGAAAGCAGAAAAAAAATAATTCATTTTATAAAGTTTAAACGAGATGAGCGCACAAGACTTATACAATAATCATTGGATCATGCAGCCCAATCCGGATGAACCGGAAACGGAAGAAGAGGAGAAGGAAGAGAGAGCCGAAGTAGATACAAAGATGCTCTACAAAAGACTGGAGCGTTATTTTTTTGAAACCAGGAGCATTTACCTGTGGGGTGTAGTTGATGATAAATCAGCAAAAGATGTGGTTACCAAACTGCTCCTGCTTGAAGCCGATGCGCCGGGCAAGGAAATTAAATTTTTTATCAGCAGCCCGGGTGGTTCTGTTACCAGTGGGATGGTGATCTATGATACCATGAAGCTGATCAAATCACCAGTGAGCACTATCTGTATGGGCTTGGCTGCCTCTATGGGGAGCATTCTGCTAAGTGCAGGTGAAAAAGGTAAAAGGTTTATATACCCCAACGGTGAGGTCATGATTCACCAGCCCTCACTGGGTGGTCATATCCAGGGAGTGAGCGCCGACATGGAGATACATGCCATCCAAATTTTAAGAACCAAAAACATGGGTGCACGCATTCTGGCGGAAAATACCGGTCAGACCATTGAACGCATTAAAAAAGATTTTGAACGCGATTACTGGATGGATGCCGAAAGCAGCATTGAATATGGAATTGTAGACAAGGTGCTGAACAAGCTCTACTAGAAATATCCACCATTAAACCCGGGGATATTTCCTGCAAGGCAGGGATGTGACATATGAAGTCCTACTACCTTACGCGAAACGGTAAACTTTTCTGAACTTGAATTAAAACCGCTATTCACTGGCGGTTTTTTTTACTTTTGCAGACACAGAAGCAGCTATTGCCCCTTGAATCCTTTCTTTAACAAAGATTCTTCCTTTATTCACCTCTAGAACTACACGATGGCTAAGAATATATTGCACTGCTCGTTTTGCGGACGCAGCCGCGACGAAGTAAAAATCCTTATCGCCGGACAGGAAGGACATATCTGCGAAAATTGCGTGGAACACGCCCGCGAAATCATCGACCAGGAATTGCTGGTAAGAGACGATAACTCAGGTGCTGCTACAGCTTTCAAGCTAACGGTTAAGAAGCCGATGGAAATGAAAAAGTTCCTGGACGAATACATTATTGGGCAGGATGAGGCTAAAAAAGTGCTCTCGGTAGCAGTGTACAATCACTATAAACGCCTCCAGTAT
The DNA here is from genome assembly GCA_041745695.1 of Chitinophagaceae bacterium. Classification (GTDB taxonomy): domain Bacteria; phylum Bacteroidota; class Bacteroidia; order Chitinophagales; family Chitinophagaceae; genus Flavisolibacter. Next base: position 3,576 of record JBGTIL010000536.1, read on the forward strand.
AAAACAGAGAACACCAGCGATATTGAAATCGACAAGAGCAATATCGTTATGGTGGGCGAAACCGGTACGGGTAAAACACTACTGGCTAAAACCATTGCCAAATTACTGAATGTACCCTTTGCTATTGTTGATGCCACCGTGTTTACAGAGGCAGGCTATGTGGGCGAAGATGTAGAAAGCATTTTAACCCGTTTACTGCAAGTGTGTAACTATGATGTTCCTTCAGCAGAACGTGGTATTGTTTACATTGATGAAATTGATAAGATTGCCCGCAAAGGAGACAATCCCTCCATCACCCGCGATGTAAGTGGTGAAGGCGTTCAACAGGGTATGCTGAAGTTGCTTGAAGGCACCGATGTACTGGTACCACCCCAGGGCGGCAGGAAGCATCCTGAACAGAAATTGGTTAAGATCAATACACAAAATATTTTGTTCATCTGCGGCGGTGCTTTCGACGGCATCAATAAGATCATCGGACGCAGGGTACAAACAAATACAATTGGTTTTAATGTAGACAAGGACATACAGGAGAATATGAAAAAAAATCTCCTGCGTTATATCACTGCCCAGGACCTTAAAACATTTGGCCTGATCCCTGAACTGCTCGGACGCCTTCCTGTTGTTACACACCTCGATCCCCTCGATTCTGAAACACTGAGAGCTATTCTGGTTCAGCCTAAGAATGCACTGATCAAGCAATACATCAGGTTGTTTGAACTGGAAGGCATCAAGCTTACCATTGAGGAAG
>JBGTIL010000537.1:0-7561 GCA_041745695.1 Chitinophagaceae bacterium
ATCTATACCGCCGCACCAGATGGTGGCAGTGGGTACGTTGCGTTTAACAAACTCAATACCTACCGTGCAGGCTATAGCGGTAACAATATAGATTTGTTTGGGCTCACCTTCTTCCCGTATATATTCAATTGTTTTTACCAGCGAGGCGCCGGTTGCCAGCATCGGATCTGAAATAATAACGATCCTGTCTTCGATTTCCGGGGACGAAAAATATTCGAGACTGATTTCGAAAGACCCCGTTGTTTTATCATGCTTCCGGTAAGCAGATACGAACGCCGCGTCTGCCTTGTCGAAGTAATTGAGCAGCCCCTGATGCAGCGGGAGCCCGGCGCGGAGAATCGTAGTTAAGATGGGTTGTTCCGACAATACCCTTGCAAGGGCAGTACCGAGCGGTGTTTGTACTTCCACCTCTTCAAACGGCAGAATTTTGCTGATCTCGTAGGCAGCCACTTCACCTACGCGTTCGAGGTTACGTCGGAAACGCATCCGGTCCTTTTGCACCTCAGCATCACGGATTTCTGCAATCCAATTGCTCACCAGTGAATGCTCCCGGCTTAAATTAATAACCATGAAGCCAAAGCTAAGGATGTAGCGGTAAATTGCGCCTACAATTTCATGAATTGCACGATGCATCTGCAAGTACCTATTAATCTTCCATTAAAATGCTTTATAAAGTCATTGGTTTGATGAGCGGAAGCTCACTGGATGGTTTGGATATTGTTTTTACAGAACTCCAGGAAACCACAGGCGTCTGGCGTTTCGAAATACTGGCTGCGGATTGTTATCCCTACAGCAGCGACTGGACCAACAAACTCACAGCGGCCATTCACCTCAGTGCCCTCGACTACCAGCTGTTGCATACAGAATATGGCGCCTACCTTGGCACAGAAGTGAACCGCTTTATCGAGGCACATGATCTTCATTACAAAGTAGCCCTCATTGCCTCTCACGGGCACACCAGCTTTCATGAGCCGCACAGGAAAATGACCGCTCAGCTGGGTGATGGAGCTGCACTGGCTGCACAAACGAAAAGCATTGTTGTAAGCGATCTCCGCGCATTGGATGTTGCTTTTGGCGGACAGGGCGCACCGATTGTACCTATTGGCGAGAAACTATTATTTCCCGATTATGAACTTTTTTTAAATCTAGGTGGTATCGCTAATCTTACAGCAACTACTCCCCACGGCACGGTTGCCTTTGACGTGTGTGCTGCAAACAAAGTGCTTGATATGCTGATGAACACTATTGGTCGGTCGTATGACGAAGGTGGTACAACAGCCGCAAGCGGCGTTGTACACTCCGAACTGCTGCAACGCCTGAACGATCTTGATTATTACCGGAAGCCTTACCCTAAATCGCTGGCTAACAGTTTCGGCACTGACAGCGTATTTCCAATCATCACTTCGTATAAGCTGCCGGTTGAAGATGCTTTGCGCACCTACTTGGAACATATTGCCATTCAGATAGCCGCTGCAGTTGATAGCCTCAGCAAGGCTTCCGCAGAAGTGAGCAGAAAATTGCTGGTCACCGGAGGCGGCGCATTCAATACCTTTCTGGTGCAACGTTTAAAGGAAGCGTTACAGAAGTTCAGTATAGAAATTGTTGTACCTGATGAGAACATAATCCGTTATAAAGAAGCCCTGGTGATGGCACTGATAGGTGTGCTGCGCTGGCGGCAGGAATACAACGTGATGTCGTCTGTCACCGGCGCAGAGCGAAATAGTATCGGTGGCGCCGTTTGGATAGGACAGGAGGCTTAGCCTGCTAGCATATTTGCCGGTGCACTTTGTGAAGCCACTAAAGCAATGCAAAGGCATCACCATCAAACAAACCCTTATCACTCAGTTTCAAATGCGGTATCACAAGGAGCGCCATAAAAGAAAGCGTCATGAAGGGCGCTGATAAAGTTGATCCAAGGCCTTTTGCAAGGCTGTCCATGCCGGCATAGTCACGCGCTATTTTGTAACCGTCGTCGCTGCTCATTAGTCCCGCCACAGGAAGTGGAAGCAATGCTTCGCCCGGTCCGTTGACAAGGCTGATGCCACCCCTTTTTTCGATGATCAGGTTCACTGCGCGGCAGATGCTCTCGTCATCAACACCCACGGCTACGATGTTATGGCTGTCATGCGCTACCGAAGAAGCGATGGCACCTTCCTGCAGTCCGAATCCTTTGATAAAAGCCCTGGCAACCGGCGCGTCGTAATAACGATTAATAACAACAATTTTTAATAGATCATTTTCAATATCAGTAACTATGTTTCCTTCTGCAATGGTTGGATTTACCTGGATTTTATTAGTGATCAGTTGTTCGTTAAGTGCTTCTATCACCATCAGGTCGGGTGCGCCAGGATTGTAGACAAGAGCAAAGTCCTGCGGCTGTTTCAAAGTGCACTGGAAGTTGTTGATGGGCTCTGTGTTTTTGTCATCAGCGCTGATATTTATTTTGCTTTCGCCCCGCTCGGCAACCATTTGCCCGTTGATAAAGGTTTGCACCACTTCGAAATGCTTAAGGTCTTTCACTACAATGAAGTCTGCCGGGTCTCCCGGTTGCAGTAAGCCTACTTCTAATTTATAGTGTAGCACCGGGTTCACACAGGCAGCCTGCAGCACATGAAAGAGATCGATACCTTTGGCAATGGCCCTGGCACAAAGCTCGTTGATGTGACCTGCAGCCAGGCTGTCGGGGTGTTTGTCGTCTGAGCAAAACATCATTTTGTGGGGATATTTGTGCAACAGCGGCACAAGAGCGTCAAAATTCCTGGCGGCGCTTCCCTCCCTGATCATAATGTTCATACCGTTTTCCAGTTTGTCTTGCGCCTCCTCTTCCGTAAAACATTCGTGATCGGTGGAAATGCCGGCAGCGATGTATTGCCGGGCCTCATGTCCCCTCAGGCCCGGAGCATGGCCGTCGACAGGCTTGTTCCATTTCTGCGCAGCTTTAATTTTTCGCAGCACTTCCACGTCGCCGTTCAGCACCCCCGGGTAGTTCATCATTTCCGTCAGGTATTTGACATCGCTGCGCTGCAGCAACCTTTCAATGTCGGCACTGTTCAACAATGCACCTGCAGTTTCAAAATCAGTAGCGGGAACGCAGCTCGGTGCGCCAAAGAAAGCTTTGAAAGGCACCGTACCCGCGTTCGCGATCATGTATTCCACACCTGCCAGTCCGCAAACGTTAGCGATCTCATGAGGGTCGCTCACGGTTGCTACCGTGCCATGTACAACAGCGAGGCGGGCAAATTGTGCGGGTACCAGCATGGAACTTTCAATGTGCACATGCGCATCGATAAAGCCAGGCAGGATGAAATGGCTGAACTTCTGGTCGGCCATTTCGGTCACCGCTGTAATGCTCCCATTTTCCACCTCAACAGAAGCAGAATATATTCTCTTTCCACGGATGTCGACAAGGTTACCCTGGTAAGTAGGCATGTTCAAATTTGTCCGAATGTACGTGGTAAGAACCGCTAATGTTTCCTGGCTGTTACCATTCATCAAAAAGTGGTGCCCGCGCAGATATTGGGCGAAGAAATGTGTTTATTTTGCTGCAACCTTTTTACGGCCCCTGATCTCTTTCAAACTTAACCGCAGAAACAACAACAATGAAACTAATTAAATCGATTTTTACTTCTCTTGCAGCCTCTGTCATTTGCTTTTCAGCCGGTGCACAAACCGCCGATGAAATTGTTACTAAACATATTGCTGCCATTGGCGGAGCCGAAAACTGGAAGAAAGTCAATTCCATTTCCTCAGAAGGAACTTTAATTGTGCAGGGCGCAGAGGTTATGGTGACCATGACCGTACTTAACGGCAAGGGTATGCGGCAGAATATTTCTGCTATGGGCATGACGGGCTACCAGATCATGACCCCGGATAGCGGCTGGAATTTTATGCCCTTCCAGGGACAGCAAAAGCCAGAACCTGTAACTGCAGATGTGTTGAAGGATGGTGCCGATCAGTATGACACACAGGGATCCCTGATCGACTACAAGACAAAAGGTCACAGCATCGAATACCTGGGCAAGGAAGATGTAGAAGGCACCGAAGCACACAAGCTGAAGCTTACACAAAAGGGAGGCAAGGTATCTACTATGTACTTTGATCCAGTGTCTTTCCTGACGATCAAATCGGTTTCTAAAGTAAAAGCAAATGGTCAGGAATCAGAAGTTTCCACTACACTTGGCAATTACAAAAAGCTGCCGGAAGGAATTATGGTACCTATGTCCGTAAGTGTTCCGGTTGGTCCCTCGGCAACCGCAGAACTGACCTTCACAAAATTTGAGATCAATAAGCCTGTGGATGTCTCCATCTTTAAGCCTTCGAATTAAATTGAAGAAATCAACGAAGCCCGGTACACCTGTTCCGGGCTTCGTTATTTACAGTACCTGCACGCCAGGAAAAGGGAAAGATGCAAGGCGCAATAAGGCCTTACCTTTTGTATAGCTTCGCCCTCACCGTTCGAAGTGGATCGGAAGCAGACAACTCCAAAAACCAAAGCAACATGCAAAAGATACAACTCACCGTGTTTTTGTTTTTCATAGTGGTATTCAGCCAGGCGCAAACCACCATCTCTTCAGCCACTTTTGGTATGATGGAGGCACGCTGGCTCGGGCCAGGCACCATGAGCGGGCGTATAACCGCCATCGAAGGGGTGAATACTGATGCCAAAACCATCTACGTAGGTACAGCAGGTGGAGGCGTATGGAAAACAACCAACGCAGGAGCTTCTTTCAAACCGCTATTCGACCGTTACTGCCAGAGCATTGGTGCTCTCGCCATTGACCAGCAAAAGCCCGAGACCATTTTTGCAGGCACAGGCGAAAGCAATATGCGTAATTCCGTATCCATTGGTAATGGCATTTATAGGTCTACCGACGGCGGCGACAACTGGACAAAGACGGGACTCGATAGTACGGAGCACATCGCTAAAATCGTTATCGATCCATCAAACAGTAACGTCATTTACGTGGCGGCACCAGGACCGCTTTGGAGCAGCAGCAGTCACAGGGGTTTATACAAATCTGTCAATGGTGGAATCAGCTGGGAAAAGATCCTCCACATCAATGACGGAACCGGTTGCGCAGATGTTTCCGTTGATCCTGCTCACCCCCAAACGGTGTATGCCACCACCTGGAGTTTCCGGCGTACGCCCTACTCATTTAATTCAGGTGGTACAGGAAGCGGCATACATAAAAGCCTGGATGGTGGCAAAACCTGGAAAGAGTTAACAGGAGGCTTACCCCCGAAACCTTTCGGGAGGGTTGCTCTTGCCGTAGCGCCGAGCGCGCCGGAAAACCTTCTGGCTATTGTAGAAGCTGCCGAAACCGGCTTGTACATTTCAGCAGACGGCGGTGCAAACTGGAAGCAGCAGAGTGCTACGCTCAATGTTGTTTCGCGACCCTTTTACTTCAGTACACTGGTGATCGACCCTAAAGACCCCAGGCGGGTTTACCGACCAGCGTTTAGTTTCTCTTTCTCAGCAGACGGAGGCTACTCCTTTGCCGATGCCAGTGGCGACGGGGGGTGGGTGCACAGCGATCATCATGCACTATGGATCAACCCAACGAACACTTCTCAAATGTACCTCGGTACAGACGGCGGCATGTACCTGAGTAACGACCGCGGAACGACCTGGATCTTTTTACAAAACCTGCCGGTGGGTCAGTTCTACCATGCTGCCACAGATAACGCTAAACCTTACAACATTTACGGCGGACTGCAGGATAACGGAAGCTGGGTGGCGCCTTCTGCCAAGCCAGGTGGTGTTGCCAACGGCGACTGGAAGGCTATCTACGGAGGCGACGGATTTTGGGTTGTACCCGACCCTTTGCAAAAAGGCTTGGCCTATGCAGAATACCAGGGCGGCAATATGGCGCGAATTGATTTGGCAACACTGAAGAGTGTCACCATCAAACCGCAGGGTGGAGAAAAAGAAGATAAGCTTCGATGGAATTGGAATACGCCAATCCACACCGGCGCAAAAAATGGCGGCAACCTTTATTGTGGCGCCCAGTATCTTTTTAAATCTACTGACAAAGGTTCTAACTGGACACGCATCTCACCGGATCTAACTACTAACGATAAAGCCAAGCAGGAGCAGGATAAAAGTGGGGGGCTTAGTGCCGACAATACCTCTGCTGAAAACCATTGTACCATTTTTACCATTGCCGAATCTCCCCTGGATGAAAAAATGATCTGGGCAGGCACCGACGATGGCAATCTCCAGTACACTGCCGACGGTGGTAAGAGCTGGACCAATGTAGCACGGGCTTATGCAGCAGCAGGAGTACCGGCTCAAACCTGGGTGAGCAGTATTGAGCCGAGCCTTCATTCGAAAGAAGTAGTATACGCCACATTTGATAATCATATGTACGGCGACCACGCCACGTACGTGGCAAGGTCTGCAGATCGCGGAAAAACATGGAAACGGCTGCAGAGTAAAGAATTTACAGGCTTTGCGCATAAGATCAAGGAAGATCCGAAGAACAAGGATCTGTTGTTTTTAGGCACAGAGATGGGATTATTCATTTCAACCGATGCCGGCGTTAACTGGTTCAGAATGAAAAACAAGGTGCCCGAATACGCCCTTGTTCGCGACATCCAGATTCATCCTTCTACTCATGACCTCATACTGGCCACTCACGGAAGAGGCATCATCATCATTGACGATATCACACCCATCCGGAAGCTGAATGCATCCATACTTAACAAAGACGTCCACCTTTTTACAGGTGATCCGGTACCTGTTAATATGGGTCAGTTTGGAGATGGTGGCTTTCCAAACACGGGCGGCTGGAATGGTGGCAATCCGCCTCATTTTACGCCCATACACTACTATCTGAAAGAAAGAGTTTCGACCGGAGATGTGATCCTGAAAATCTTCGATGATAAGGGTAAGTTGGTGCAGGAATTACCTGCTTCCAAACGTAAAGGAATCAACAAGGTGTACTGGAACCTGCGCATGACACCACCGAAGGTTGCCAGTGGGGGTGCTAAAAGAGACAACTCAGGATTCATTGCACCCCTGGTACTTCCCGGAGCGTACACGGTGAAACTGGTGGTCGGCGATAAAGAATACAGCGAGCAGCTGCTGCTCGTACATGACGCCTCCAACAAAAACTTTACACTTGAAGACCACAGAATTCAGCATACTACTGCCATGCAACTCTACCAGATGCACCAGCAGTTACATAGGTTGGTAGAGGACATCAACAGCAAACAAAAGATGCTTCAGAATGGGGGGAGTAAAATAAAAGACCCAACTGTAAAGGCTTTGTTCCAAGACTACCAAATAGCGCTGGAAGATCTGCGGGGGACACTGCTTGCTTCAAAGCAAAAGTCCATCTTTGCCGATGAAGAACAGCTACGGGAGCGGATAACGGAAGTATACGCAGCCATTGCCACACAAGAGGCCCGACCTTCTAACCTCCAAATGCAACGCGTGTTGTTACTCCAGAAAGAAGCGGCGGAGGCAAACAAAAAACACCAGGTTATCCTGAATAAGTTTGACGCGACCGCCCAAAGGGAGCTCACAAAAGCCGGGCTCGACGGAAACACAAAAACG
>JBGTIL010000538.1:0-6852 GCA_041745695.1 Chitinophagaceae bacterium
GGGAAGCTCGATCACCGGATGATAAGCGGGTTGGATTCGCTCTCAATGGTAAGGCGAAAGCCTGTAATTGTAAAGGAAGATTGTTAGGTGAAGAAAAGGCGCTCAACGGTCCAATAGGCGGCGATCAAGCCAATAAGTATAGACAGCGGATAAACTACCCGTGGGCGGTACCAGGGTTTTTTTCCAAAAGGAATGATGAGCAGCACAAACATCAGTGCGATCACAGCTATCTGACCCAGCTCAACACCCACATTGAAAGAAAGCACAGATGTGAAGAACTGGTTGCGCGGAAGACCGGTTTCATTAAGCACACTCGCAAATCCGAGTCCGTGGATCAGTCCAAACATAAAAACTACGGCAACACGCCAGGGCTTGAGACCATCAAGCAAAATATTTTCAACTGCAATAAAAACGATCGATAAAGCAATAAGCGGTTCTACAATTTCAGACGGCAGTGTCAGCACGTTTTTCATGCTGAGCGCCAGGGTGATCGAATGGGCAACGGTAAACGCAGTGGCTTGCCAGAGTATCGTTTTAAAACGGGTACTCAGCAGGCAGAGGCCTGCTACAAAAAGGATATGATCTAATCCCAGTGGAATGATATGTGTGATGCCAGACTTTATATAGAACCAAACTACCTCACCGGGAGGTGCTTTTTCCAGCGCGTAATTAATAGAATGGGCACCTGCTGAACTCGACACAACGAGGAAAGGAACGAGCAGTAGCAGTTTACAGGCAAAGCCTGTCACGTGTTTTGTCATAATACAGCGGGCAACGTATTGGAACGCATGGTACGAAACTAATAAAACCTCGAAACTGCGGTACAGTTACAGCAAGAATCAATTTCCTTCCTGGTGTGCAAGTCAATAATTACTGAAAGCCGCTTACAACGATGTAGACACCATTAATTCAGCAAAGGCATCATTGCCTTCAGCCTGCCACAACTATACCCCCCGGTTTCTCAGAGGGTCGCTGCCATCTTTTGGCTTTCAGCTTTTAGCTGGGGTTCAATGTTGGGATTTTTTTCGAGCGCAGTTGTGAACATCTTTTTAGCAGCCTCTTTGTTTCCTGCTTTCAGAAAAATTTGTCCGGCGCGGCAAAGGAGTGTTGGATTTTTAGTGCCTGTTTTCAGCGCTGTAGCCAGAAACTTACCAGCGTTGGCATCATCGCCCAATTTGTGGTAAACCCAGGCTGTTGTACCGGCAACGTCAATGTTATCCGGGCGACGGTTGTATTCTGCAAGGGCATGATTGAGCGCTTTTTTGTAATCACCTTTCATCAGGTATACTTCAGCCAGTTCCTTATCTGCATGGTGGTTAATGCTTTCCTCGCCTTCGGCTGCTGCCTTGGTAAGTTCATCAATAATGGCGTCCATGGTCTTGTCTGCCTCGGCTTTCTTACCAGTAAGCAGGTAGAGGTGAGCCAGCTGCTCCTTCCATGCGTAGTCGCTCATAACAAGATCGGCTTGCTTGTAATGTGTAATAGCTTTTTCGTAGTCGGCATTACCCATGGCTACATGCCCCAGTCCTGCAAAGGCATGACCGTAGCCGGGTCGCCGCTCGAGTGCTACTGTATATTGCATTTCTGCTTCCTTGAGGTCGCCTGTATTCTCGAGGAGGGCGCCTAATTGTATGCGGCACCATTCTGTGGCTTCTTCGCCTGGAGGTCCGGCATCAATCGCCATCTTCATTGCTTCGATGGCTCCCGGATAATCTCCGTGTATTTCACGGAGGTAAGAAATCCGTGAGTAAGATTTTGTGTCGGGCCGGATAGAAACCATCTTGTCGGAATTTTCGACCGCAGCGTCATACTTACCCATTTCCACGTTTCCGTCTATCAAAAGACCATACACGTAAGCGTTATTCGGATTTACCTTTTGTGCCTGGCCGGCAAAGGCCAGTCCTTCGGCAAAATGGTGTTGAGATAAAGAAATGATCGATTTAAAAATCAGCCCGAGGAAGTTTGCAGGCTCCTTTACCAGCACCTCATCTACATATTTGAGGGCTGCCATATCGTAGTAGGTATGATTTCCGGTAACACGCGCTTCCTGAATGAAAAGTGCGGCCATAGCCAGTTTCGACTTGGCATCGTCCGGATTCTTTTTAAGTGCGGTACGAAGGTCTGCCGCGTTCTTTTCTGTTTTGGTCCACTCCGTGGTCAGTGCCGACGAACCAGGGCGGGGCAATAAGGTATATTCAATAGCAGTTTTTGGCTTGTCGTTGTGCTTGTACTTCCAGAAAATAAAAAGCACGGCTACACCAAATAAAATGAGTGTAGTGGTATAAGTAAATTTTTTTTTCATGTGTCAACAATTAGTACAATATCTAAAAAAGTTTTCAAAATGTGCAGGATAAAATAAGGTCCGCCCTGGTGCGGCGGACCTTATATAAAAGGAGGCTTTAGTTCTTAACGATGCGCAAGGCCTGTTTGATCTGACCGTTGCTAACCGCTTTCACAAAGTAGATACCACTGCTCAGCGTGCTGGTATTAAATGGAACGGTATAGGTTCCTTCTTCCTGGCGCTGGTTTACCAATACCTGGATACGGTTACCGGCTTCGTTGTATACTTCCAGGAGAACCTGAGAAGGTGTTTCAACGCGGTAGCGTATAGTAGTAGTACCCGAAGCAGGGTTAGGTGCTGTAGTCATGAAGAACTCAGGTGCAGCTATGCCCATTGTGCTGGCGCTCGGTGGTAAAACAGCCGGCTGTACATATCCGGTAGCCTGTCCTGCACAGTTGCAGTTGCCAGGCCATGGTGTTTGTACATAAGGGAACATTGCCTTCAACGTAGTGTCGTTTCTTTCTACACCAGTTGTATAGCCAAGTACCTGCCCAAGGCGCGCTGGCTCCTCGTAAGAGAGACCAATAGCAGCCAGCACGATACCACTCACGGTTTGCAGCTCAATACGGGTTACATCATCTTCCAGTCTTCTTCCGTTAGGAAATCCATCCATGTTAGGAATGTTCTGTAAAGTAGTGTTGGTATTAAACCGTGGGTCTGTCAAACCTAATACAGCAGCCCAAACCAAACCAAGTGTGTTAAAGTCTGCACTGTTCCGTGGCGTTGGTGGTACAGCCATATTCAGGCGGAGCATATCACCACGGTTGGGAAGGAAGTTGTTGATAAAAGGCTTACCTGCAGCAAGCGGATTACCGCCTTTGCCTGTAGCCAGCTGGTAAGGACGCAGATTGGGAACACCCGTACGGAAGATCGGATACATATCCACTGAGCGCGGCTTTCCGGGACCAGGCAATAAGATGCCTCCGGCAATAGCCTCGTCAAGTGCAGTACCTGCAAGAGCGGGATTGCCTTTTAATCCCTGTAAACCCATTTTGCCGTTACGGAAGTCAAACTGCCCCAAAGAAGCTTTTTGAATACGCAGCGGGGTAAACGCCGGTACAGCACCGCCAAACTGGCTATCATCCATGTAGAGTGCTAATTCGGGGTTGTAAAGGTTATCATTGAAGATCTGATCGAAGTTGTAGATGTTATCACCGATAGCACCCTCTTCATAAGGAGTAAGAGAATTCCAAAGATCTTTTTCTCCAATCGGATTTATCACTTCGTTTGTGAGTGGCATGCCAAGACGGGAAACCTGAACCCAGGCGCCCTGAAAGCTTTCAGTACCGTTGGTGTTCAAAGTTCTGATCTTGCGTCTGCTGGCAGAAGCCCATACGCCGATAACGTAATCGCCATCAAGGATGTTCTTAGCCTGGCTTACTGCTTTCTTATCTTTCTGCAGGGTAGCAATGTCTACCTGCATAACGATAGTTGAAACATTCTTGCACTTCAAACCATCTACTGGTTTGGTTCCTACGTTGCCAGTGCGCGGAGCATCGCCGAGGTCAAAGATACCGCCGAGGTCAACGAAGAAAGGATCGTCTGCAGTACCGCAAAATACCTTCTCACCTGTGCTGGCTGTTGCCACGGCATTGTTGATAAGGGTGTTGTAATCGGGTGCATTTAATCCAACGGGAGAGCTGATAGAACGGGGTCCTATGTTCGGAGGAGGAACGATACCCTTCGTCACGATGGTGGTGAAGTTAACGCCGCCGTCCATGCTACGATCGAGCTGATAGGTAGTTTTCAGGTTCTGCTTTCCCAACCGGATGTTGAAGAAAGTAGTTGGGTCTTCATTTGTTTTAGAGAAAGTGAAACGGTAAACGATATCGTCGCCCGCAGTGTAGGTATTGTTTGCCACGTTGTTATCAATGTGGATCTCGTAACGTACATTCTCACCAAACTGGTAGAAGTTGGGTCCGCCCTGAGGAAGCTGAAAAGGGATGAAGTTAGCGATCAGCGTAACTTTTGTGGGATCATCAGGATTACGGAATGCGTAAACGTCTGTATTATCCGCAAGAGGATCGCCGAGTATCATGGGGGCTTCGCGGTGACTGGAAGCCAGTGCTGTTACCGGGAAGGTATTTACCAGCATGACACCCATTAAGATGGAAGCATATATTTTTCTTTTCATAAAAATTATTTCTTAATGATTTATTGATTGGTAATTAGAGTGCCCCTCCACGGAGTTTGTACAAATGGGAATGCTGTCTTAAACGTGGTGTCATTTTTTTCTACTCCGGTAGAATATGTAATGGTATTAACCAAACGATTGGTAACTGGCGATTGAGCCGGCATCGCTGCAGGATTGTAATCATCATAGAACAAACCGAGTGCTGCCAGTACTACACCGCCTATTGCCTGAAGCTCAATGCGGGTTACATCATCTTCCAGTCTTCTTCCGTTAGGAAATCCATCCATGTTAGGAATAAATTCCAGGTTCTTATTTGTATTAAACCTTGGATCTGTCAGACCCAGAACAGCTGCCTGAACCAGTCCGAGAGAACTGAAATCAACACTGTTTCTTGGAGTAATTGGAACAGCCATGTTAAGACGTATCATATCGCCACCATTAGGCAGGAAGTTGCCAATGAACGGCTTGCCTTCTGCCAGCGGATTGCCGCCTTTGCCGGTAGCAAGCTGGTAGGGACGCATGTTTGGAACGCCTGTGTGTATGATAGGCCAGATGTCCACAGACCGTGGCTTTCCGGGGCCAGGCAGTAACAGTCCGCCAAATGCTGATTCAGCGAGGGCTGTACCTGCAAGAGCAGGACTACCTTTCAAACCAAATAAACCCATTCTTCCATTCCGGAAGTCAAATTGTCCCAGCGATCTGCTTTGAACACGGAGTGCTCTGAAGGCAGGAATGGCAGCGCCGAATTTGCTGTCGTCCATGTAAAGAGCAAGCTCAGGATTATAAGAGTATTCGCCAAACGTACCTATGTTAGCCAGGTCCTGGTAAGGAGTCAGTGCATTCCAGAGGTCTTTTGAACCTATAGGATTGATCACTTCATTCACCAGTGGCACTGCCAAACGTGATACCTGCACCCAGGCACCATCTTCTGTGAATGTACCGCCACCTGTAAGATCAAATGGGGAGCCGCCGTTAGCTGACTGCAATGTTTTTGTTGCCCTCCTGCTGGAAGAAGCCCACACGCCAATCACGTAATTAGGATCGAGGATGTTTGCAGCCTGAGCTACAGTTTTACCGTCTTTCTGCAAGGTTGAAATATCAATTTGCAGACAGATAGAATGGACGTTGTACTTGGCCAGACCATCTCTTGCTCCATCGCCCTGGCGGGGAAGATCACCGAGGTCAAAAGCACCGCCGAGGTCCACGAAGAAAGGATCATCGATAGGTCCGCAAAATACTTTCTCACCTGTTGTTGCGGTGAGGATAGCGTCATTCATGATGGCATTGTAAGTACGATTCAAGCCTACAGGCTGCTCGATACTTCTGGCACCGATGTTATTCGGAGGAACTACACCGTTTGTGATGATGTTGGTAAACGACATACCGCCGTTCATACTTCTCTGAAGGGTGTAGGTGGTCTTCAGATTCTGCTTACCTAAACGGATGTTGAAGAAAGTGGAAGGATCTTCATTGGTGTTTTGAAAAGTAAAACGATAGATAATGTCATCACCTTTCGTGTTGATGTTATTATCAATGTGTACTTCATAACGGATGTTAGTGCCGAAGTTGTAATAATTCGGACCTCCCTGGGGCAACTCAAACGGAATGTAGTTCGCGATGATGTTAACCCTGTTAGAATTGTCGGGGCTGCGAAATACGTAGAGGTCCGTATTGTCAGCCAGCGGATCGTTAGAGATCAGTGGGGCTTCCCGGTGACTCGATGACATTAGCACTAGGGAGAGTGCAAACACGCCCAACGGAAGCAGCAAATACACTAACCGCCTTTTTTTTGTAAACATTTTTTGCATTGTTTTTTGTTTTTTAAATAAATAAGACATTGTCATTTGGTACAGATCAGTGTTTTACACAACATGTAGCGGGCATTCATAGGATTTAGAGGCTTTTTTTGCTGCGGCGCATTGTCATCAGGGTAAGGATAGGGCGAGGCATCATATGGCAGGACAATCGAAATTTCAGGGGTGCATTACTGACCAGGAAATAATACACTGTGCTTTACCTGGAATATTGCAACATCCATTCGTATATATTTAAACCGTTCTCTTTATAGGTTGGTTCCAGAGCTCTTGTCCAGGCATCGTGTCCGCCGCTGGGCCATACCGTGAGTCGGGCGGGCACTCTGGGAGAAAAAGAATTGACTTTGGCAATAAATTCTCTCACTCCTGATATATTGATCACTGGATCGTTCTCTGAATGAAATGCCCATACAGGCAGTGCCGCAGCGGCAATCACACTTCCTTTATTCGTGGAAGCGTAATCGAGAAAAACGCCAGCCATTGGCACTATCGCTGCAATCTTGGGTGCTAGTGCAGCGCCCAGGTTGGTGGTTTCAACTCCGCCAATGCTCAGTCCTGAAATG
>JBGTIL010000539.1:0-7355 GCA_041745695.1 Chitinophagaceae bacterium
CGTGCCCTGCTGAAGCAATGGAAAGAGGAGACCGCAGACAGCTATCCTGAAAATCTAACCAAAGACTGGTTTTCACGGGAGGACGGAACAGCACTTCCAGGTACGCATTCAAGAGGCGACATGCCGGGGGGCATAAAAGCAACCGGTAAAGTAGGCAGCGGCCCCTTCTAATTTCTCTGGTCTATACAAGCTTCGGGGGTAGGACGTATTTAAGTGTTTGCTTAATTAAGTATTTGCTTACCTTCACACCATGAACCCGACCGCATGTACAAGGTTGTTAGCTGATGTAGAACAGATCCGGCATTGCAAATACAAATTAAAATCATCACAGGATGCTTTCTCCAGTCTGTCGGGCGTCTTGAGCCTTGCAGGAAATGAAGTCAGACTGAAAATTGTTTATTTGTTGCACGAAGAAGGGTTTCTGTGTCCCTGCGATCTTGCCGACATGCTGGGCATGAGTATCCCGGCTGTATCGCAGCACCTGAGAAAATTAAAGGACGGAGATCTGGTGCAAACAAAAAGGGAAGGACAAACGATTTATTATTCGTTAAGCCAGGAACATATCAAGGTTCTGAAACCTTTTTTTAAACATATCAACGTTTTATCAGCAAAAATGGAAACCGTATGATCACCACAAAAACAGCAGGCGCAACTACCGGTGCGGGCTTACTTTCTGCGTTCGCTGCTTCCTTGTGTTGCATCACCCCTGTGGCTGCACTCATTGCGGGAGGCAGCAGCCTTGGGACCGGCTTCTCCTGGCTGGAACCTGCAAGACCTTACCTGATCGGCTTATCAATTGCAGTGCTGGCATTTGCCTGGTATCAAAAACTCCGGCCAGTGGCCGCTGCTGATTGCTGCGAACCCGGCAAGACATCTTTTCTGCAGTCGAAACTTTTTTTAGGTCTGGTTACCCTGTTTGCGGTAGCGATGATGACTTTTCCGCTCTATGGAACGGCATTTTACCGCGCGCAAAAGCCCCCTGTGCAAACAACCGCGGCGAATACGAAACAGCAGGTGGCATTTACCATTCAGGGCATGACCTGTGCCGGCTGTGAAGCGCATGTAAATAATGAACTGGCAAAAGAACCAGGCATATTGGATTACATCACCTCCTATGCCAGCCGAAGCAGTATAGTGACCTTTGATCCGCAGAAAACTTCCGCTCAGGCAGTAGCCACCGCCATTAAAAGAACCGGTTACAAAGTGACAGGCAAAGCCACTCAGACCCCAACCACCAAATAATATGGAAACTATCCTGTCTTTACAGTCGGTGATCACATGTCCTCAGTGTGGCTTCCAGAAAGAAGAAACGATGCCCACTGACGCCTGCCAGTATTTCTATAAGTGTACCTCCTGCGGATCTGTTTTAAAACCAACGGCTGGCGATTGCTGCGTTTTTTGCAGCTATGCCACTGTAGCCTGCCCGCCCATTCAGCAGAATAAGGCCTGTTGCGGTTAGTTTGGTGTAACAGCTGGCAAATTCATTTTTGGAGCCATACAATGTCAGTTAAATCACCTGCCTCGCAACATGGATAGTACGCCTCCCTATCACGCCTGGCATGTAACCCGTGTTGCTCAGGCGCATTGTACAAAGTCGTTATCTGCCTGATCGATTGAAGCCGCTGCTATCGCATCGTACAGCCGTTAAGATGCGCAGAAAATAAAGTATCTTAGGTAATGACCAGGTTTTTCATTTACCTGTTTGTATGCCACCTGGGTGGGACTTCCTTTGCCCAGCTACTTCCTATAAAAACATTCAGCACCGAAGACGGTCTTTCCTACCCCCAGGTAACCGCGGTGCTAAGGGATGACCGTGGAATTTTGTGGGTCGGTACTCCTTTCGGACTCAATTGGTTTGACGGTACCCATTTTTTTCAGCCCCCCATCCAGGGCAAAACAGGGCAGATACATATTATCAGTTTTTTTAAAGACGCCCGTGGTGACGTCTGGGTATTGAGTTTTTATAACGGCATCTATCGTTACCATGATGGTGTATTTCACCAGTTTTTGCCGAGTGCCGACCGGGGGTCTAACAGCAATACCGTGTTATCTATGCTTGAGTACGCGAAAGGAAATTACCTGGTGGCGACAGACAATGGTGCTTTTTGGTTTGATGGTGTTTCTTTTCAACCCTTTGTAAGCCAGGATGCGATACCTTCTGTCCAGTTTCACTCTGTGGTTAAATTGAGTGATGGATCCATTGTGTTTGCAGGCGACTCCTCCATCTACCGCTACAGCAATACGAACGGCACCTGGCAGCACACCGGTTCTTTCAGTCAAAACAGTCTCGTTCGAAAGCTGTTTACCCATAGCAATGAAGTTTGGATGGCCGCCAGCAAAGGCTTGTACTTTTTTAAGAACACAGAAGACTTTGTGGCACAAAAACCTACGGAGGTATTGCTACCCGGGCATGATGTGATCAACATGTCGAAAGGCAAAGACGGCGCTTTATGGATCGCTGCTGATAAAATTTACAAACTGAAAGACGGTGAACAGGTACTGTATGATGTAAGTCACGGGCTTTCCAGGTCGCTGTCCAATGTTTACCACGATCAGGAAGGTGTCACCTGGTTTAGTTCTGCCACTGGACTTTCAAAACTGACACAGGAATACTATAAATTTTACAGCTTGCTTAATTCACCTGTGCATGCGATGACTATTGGTCTGCAAGCCGATGAAACCGGGGCTCTGTGGTTGGGCAGTTACGGAGGCCTGGCAAAAAAAACGGGAAAGGGGTACGAGCTGCACAGCCGTATCAAAGGACAAGATATTGGATACGTTTCTGCCCTCCATCGCACAAGAAAAGGTTCCCTGCTTGCAGCTTCAGATGCAGGACTCCTGGAAATAACAAAACAAATACTGCGAAAGAAACTACACATCAGGGCCAGCCGGCTTTTCGAAGATGAACACGGAGCATTGTGGATTGGATCAAGTAACGGGAAGCTTTACAGACTCAAAAATGATTCATTGCAGGCAGTTGCTTTAAATGTTGAAACTGCAGATTACATCGATGCCATTTACAAGGATAGGTTTGACTTTTTATGGATCGGGTATCGCGGCAGCGGCATCTTTAAGTTCCGCCTGGAAGGAATAACAGGCAGGCTGGTAAAGCAATTCAATGGTAGCACAGGTTTCACCGACATGCGCATCAGGTGCAGCGCTCCAGATGGGCAAGGCAATATTATGTTTGGTACACGCACTAACGGTTTGTTTGTTTTTTCTTTGAGCGATGATAAGAAGTACTGGCATATCAACAGCTCGAAGCAGCTTGCAGACAACTGGGTTAAATTCATTGCCCCTGATGGCCAACAAAATATTTACCTGGCAACGAATAAGGGCGTCAATGTAGTTTCTGGTTTTGATTATGCCTTCCCAACTATTCGCACACTCGACCTGGCAAATGGCAACATTGAAAAAACTGCCAACGTCATTCTGCCGATGGGTGATACAGTGTGGATTGGGACCGATGAGGGCATCATTCAGTATTTCCCAAAACAGGAAACTTCCGATACCACGGCACCAGGGGTCTACTTCACGCAACTGGCTATCAACAGCCAACCAGATTCGAATTTTCATCCCTACGAAATCTGCAACCGTTCGCTGCGCCTCCCTTACGACAGCAGCGTTATAAGTTTCGGTTTTGCCGGTGTAGACATGCATGGCGAAAGCCTACGCTATCGTTATTTATTAGAAGGACAGGACGAGGCCTGGAGTCGGCCTACAGATCGGAGCTTTGTCACCTACCACCTGTCGCCGGGAAAGTACAGGTTTAAAGTGTTGGCAGTGAATGAAAGGGGCATCAACAGTCTTTCTCCGGCCGTAATTGATTTCGTTATCCTGGCGCCTTTTTGGAAACAGGCATGGTTCCTCACAGCATGCCTGCTCGCTGTTTTTTTTCTCGCATATGCTGTTTACCGTTATCGCCTGAAGCAGTGGCTGCAGGTGGAGCGATTGCGCAGTCGCATCTCCTCCGACTTGCATGACGAGATAGGCTCTACCCTGAGTTCGATCTCGATTTTAAGTGAATTAGCGATGCAGGAAACCAACAAACCACAGTCGAAAGGCATTCTTAGCGAGATAAAAAATAGTTCGGTTTTGCTAATGGAAAAAATGGACGACATCATCTGGAGCGTGAATCCAAAGAACGATTCCCTGGAAAACCTGATGTTGCGCATCCAGGCTTTTGCCTCACAATTGTTTGAAGCAAAAAATATTGGGTACACGATAGACATTGATCCTTCTATATGCAATCTCCGGTTGTCGATGGAATACCGTCAGCATGTATACCTGTTGCTCAGAGAGGCCATCAACAATATTGTGAAATACGCGTGTTGTACAACCGCCTCCATCCACATAAAAGTGGAGTCTGGTTTTCTTTTCATTTCTATCCAGGACAACGGAAGAGGATTTATATCCGATGATATCAAACGAGGCAATGGTTTGCATAATATGAAAGAAAGAGCCGCTTTGCTTCAGGCAACCCTGGTTATAGAATCGCTACCGGATGCAGGCACCACCATTTCGTTCAGATCAAAAATCAAATGAACATCCTATGCCAAGCGCTGCTTTACTTGCTCATATTTGTGATACATGATCCGCGTAGCTATTGCAGAAGATAACGACACGCTTCGCAGAAGTCTGGAAGTGCTGATCAGCCGCTCAGGCGACATGAAATGTGTTGCTTGTTTAAGCAATCTCTTAAACGTAGTAAGTGAGCTGGGTAAAGCACGTCCGGACGTTGTACTGATGGACATAGGGCTGCCCAACATTAGTGGTATTGAAGGCGTGCGCACAATAAAGAGCAATTTTCTGAATCCACAGATATTGATGTTTACAGTATTTGAGGATGAGGAGAAAATTTTTGATGCCATACGTGCCGGCGCATCAGGGTACATTCTAAAAAAGACAGCACCGCACCTCATCCTCGAAGCTATACGGGAATTAAACTACGGCGGAGCGCCTATGAGCCCGGTCATTGCAAGAAAACTGGTTGCAGCTTTTCAGAAGGAGGCTTCAGAGATATTGCCGGATTACCAGCTCACTACCCGGGAGAAGGAAATTTTGTTCTCTCTTATTGACGGTTTGAGCTACATGAAGATCGCAGACAAATATGTGATCAGCATTTCTACCGTCCGTACGCATATCTGTGCCATTTACCAGAAGCTACACGTGCATTCCAGGTCGCAGGCGGCTGCCAAAATGCGAGGCAGGTAGACTGGAACCGGCACGAAATCATATTTTCATCTGATACAGGGGTTGCACCGATCTGTTTATTTTAGATAGACAAAAACTAATCATGCAAACCAAATACTTCGCCACCCTGTGTTGTGCAGGTACCTTGCTAGTTTCGGTGCCGGCTTCGGGTCAGGTTTTAAAAAAGCTGGGCGATAAAGCCAAGAGTAAGATTGAGCAGCGAGCCAATAACAAGGTAGACCAGGCGATGGACAAGGGACTGGATGGAGTGGAAGAAGGGGCGAAGGCAAAAAAAGGGGAGGATGCAACGGTCAATGCAAAGACAACGGAGGCAACAACTCCGAGCGATGAAGTGTCTGCCAGGCCGGGTTCCCAGGTCACTTCTTTCAATTCGAAATACGATTTTGTTCCAGGGGAAACAATCATTGCCTACGAGGATTTTGCAAGGGCAGCGATCGGCGATTTCCCGACACGATGGAACACAAATGCCACGGCAGAAGTAGTAACGCTCAGTAACAAGGAAGGACAGTGGCTGAAAATAAGTAAGGAAGGCGTTTTCCACCCGGAGTTTATTACCAGCCTCCCGGATGCCTTTACACTCGAATTTGATCTCGGAGTGAACAACGACTGGAAGGGTACCCATTTTGCAATGAACATAGCCCACCTGCCTAAACCGCAGGATTATACAGATTACTACCACTATGTAAACTGGAGAGGCAATTATGCGGTGCACCTTGAATTGAAACCGGGACTGCAGGGAGTAAACACGAAGGCGAGTACGCGGATGCAGGCGGGTAGTACAGGTAATTATACCGTCAACAATACGATTGATTTTAAAGGCTGGAACAACGGCGCTCAAAATTTTGCCCACGTTGCATTGTGGCGCGAGGGGCAGCGTTTAAGGGTTTATATCGACGGGGAAAAGGTGTTTGATGTGCCGCGGGCTTTTGATGCCAGCAGCAAGTTCAATGCGATCACCTTTGCCATGCAGGGATCTTACCAACCGGATGATTATATGTTGCTCGGAAATATTCGCCTCGCGGCGGGCGCTGCAGACACCAGGAATAAATTGATGACCGAAGGGAGGTTTGTTACCCGTGGTATACTATTCGATGTGAACAGCGACAAAATAAAACCAGAATCAGCAGGTGCACTGAAAAACATCGCCAATGTGCTCAAAGAAAATACATCTGTAAAAGTCAAAATCGTAGGGCATACCGATGCTGACGGTGATTAAAAAGCAAACCTCGTTTTATCAGAGAAAAGGGCTGCCGCCGTAAAAGCTGTGCTCATTAACGACTACCGCATTGCAACTGCAAACCTCTCTACAGAAGGCAGGGGTGAACAACAACCGGCCGATAAGAATCCGACTCCGGAAGGCAAAGCCAACAACCGCAGGGTGGAATTCATCAAACAATAACTCATTGCGGTACTTGTCTTTACCTTTTTACCATCCCACGTAAGCTGGCGGTTGTATGCTTTTCAAACGCAGGTAGAGAATGAGTTCGCCGGCATGATGTGTTTGATGATCGTGCATCAAAATAAGGATCTGCCTGCGCGTCATGGGTCCGGAAAAAAATGAAACCGGTTCATCTAGTTGACTCGAATTTATACGGTGGTGTGAAAGGAGCGCCTGGTCGTAAGCAGCAGATACATATTCCAGTACTGCCTTCTTGTCCATGGCGCTTATTTTTTTAGATTGCCTGGTGCTGTCTGCAAAAAGATACTTTCCAGAAAGCCAGTTCATGTTATCTGCAAGATGCAGCAGTTGTTCCTGGAAACTCATAACCGCAGCCACAGGCTTAAAGCCATAATTTTCGTCGGGCATTGACGCTGCCATATTCAGCACGTAGGTCTTTGCGTGCAGCCATTTCCGCGATAGTTGATTCAACAGGCTATCGCTCGTTTGGGCAAATGCCTCCGATGCGGATGACAGAACAAAGATCAACAGGACAATTCGAACGCTCCATTCTTTCATAATAACATTTTTAATAGACTGGCTCGGTTTGTACAACGATGTGTAGATCGTTCACGGCGTTGCACGCCCGGTTAAACGCGGGCAACAGCCACCAATCGATCCGTGAAGTTAAATTAAGGATTTTCAGTACCGCTGACTTGCTTCACTCTTCAATCCGGCATTGCTTAAGGCAATGGGCTGACCC